>CAKRJK010000074.1 GCA_934351705.1 uncultured Lachnospiraceae bacterium | reverse complement strand
ACAGATGACAGTGCTTTGCCATAAATCCACGGGTAATCCCGCCGGAAGCAATATCCATTTCGTAAAAATCCTTTTTTTCTGCTTCGGGAAGATAATCGGCAAAGATCACGCTCAGCCTTTCTGCCGTATTGTTATATATATATTCACAGGTTGTCGGCAGTGAGTATGCCATCACATACAATTCCCGTAACGGTTCCGATAATTCTGTAATATACATTTGCAATGCGGTCTCTATGCCATAGAGCATCAGCGGATCTTTCTGTTCCCCTAAAAGCTGTTCTGCATTCTCAAACTGTTTGTTGAACATCTGCTGTACCAATGTCAATAACAATGCCTCTTTGTTCTCAAATGCAGCAAAAAACGATGATGGTGCCATTCCTGCTGCCCTTGCGATTGCCGCTGTCGTTGTCTTTTCATAGCCATTTTCTAAAAACAACTGGACGGCTGCTAAGAGCATTTTATTTCTTCTTGCCACCCCTTTGGGCTGTAAACCTTTTGGCATTTTCTACACTCCTTTGACCATAGTTTAGTGTCTATTATTGACTATAATCAATTTTAACATAAGAATACGTAAAACGCAATGCCATGTATCAACGATTTGGCAGGGTGCTTCTTTATAGCTGATAAAGTGTAAAACGATTACATGAGAGAGGGGAGATAGGTGAAAAAAGCTATGAAAAGTATTTAACGTTGAACGTAATTAATAGAAAAGAAAGGCTATGGAGTCAATTACAAATTTTTGTTGAAAAAGAGATATATATAGCATATAATACACTTAACAAGAAAACCGAAAGCTAGATAAAGCCTAGCCGCCGGTAAGTAAATAACTACAAGAAGTAGTGCTTTGGTTTACCAGACTGGGGGCGCTACTTTTTGTGTTTCACAAGTGTAACAACAAGGGTTATAACAGTACAAAGCATAATTACAATAGTTCTAAAAACTCAAAAGGTATTTCCCTAAAACGCAAGTGACGATGTCTCCGATTCCTGTTGAGAAATTCATCGGGAGTGTGCTATAATATTCCCTACAAAAGAGGGTACAGATGCAGGCAAGGAAGAGGATCAAGAAAGGAAAATACAGACCATGACAAAGACAACATTAAAAATCGAGGGCATGATGTGCGGAATGTGTGAATCACACATCAACGAAGCAATCCGCAACGCTCTCCATGTGAAAAAAGTAACCTCATCCCACACCAAAGGAGAGACCGTTGTGATCAGCGAGGAGCCGATAGATGAGGAACAGATTACGCAGGTCATTGATTCTACGGGTTATACGCTTCAGGGAATCAGCAGCGAGCCGTATACAAAAAGCGGACTTTTTTCATTCTTAAAAAAATAACAGCCATGATAAAGGGGGATGCCGCTAAGCGACATCCCCCTAAAACGTATTAACAACCGAGGTTAAAGTATTTGCAGATAGCATTAAATAACTCGGAACAGCTATTGAATTTTAAACACATAGTTTCGTCCTCCTTATTCTTGTTTTTTTGTCTGTATCAGCTGACAAGAGAATTGTAACAAGTATGTAATATTTAAGCAATAGGACGATGTTTCCATAAGATGCAGCGACAGGAAAAAATGATTTTTATTGACAAAGTTGGAAAAACCGTTAAAATTGTACAATAGAGATAGTAGGCAATTCAAAAATTGTCAAACGGATAGATACAGGAGGATTTTTTATGGAGATTCAAAGAGAAATAAAAACAAACAGGATTATGCTGAGATTAGTAGGCTTTTTGATTGCTATTATTCCGGTATTTACATTCGCGGAGATGTTGTATAACGGAAACAAGCTGCTGTTTTTTTCGACACTGATCATAGCGTTAATCAGCGTGGTCGTTTTTGTGATTTTAGGACGTGTGTGTCCTGAAAAAACAATGGTTCGATACTTATTGGTTGTTTTCTACGGACTTACATATGCAGGATGGGTACTTCAGTCAGAACACATTATTATCTTTGCTTGTTCTTATATCGCTTGTTCTATTGTTGCGGTTTATCATGACAAACAGTATACAACGATTGCTTTGGCTGCGGTTTTTGTTGTCAACACGGTTATCTTTATGGCACGTTTGGCACTCGGAAAATCTCCTTTAATGGTTGTATTGACACAGATTGTTATTAATATTTTATTTGTACTGACATTTGCGTATACGAATAATCTGCAAAGAGTTTATTCGGCAGAGGATGCGAAGGTTATCCAAGACAGTCAGGAGGAGCAGGAACGCCATGTAGAGCAGATGGTGAATACTTCAAATGCGGTAAGAGACAGTGTCGCAAAATCCAGAGAATTTGCAATGCAGCTCCAGAATCAGGTGCAGCAGGCAACGATGGCAACACGCGAGATTGCCTCCAGTACATTGCAGACTGCAGAGAGTATCCAGGAGCAGACACAGCTGACGGCTGAGATCCAGCAGTTGATTCAGAACATTAACGAGGCGGTAGCTACCGTACAGGACTTTGTGGAGACCTCCGTTTCTTCCTCCAATCAAGGTCAGGTATATATGAACGAATTGCAGGAAAGCACCAAGACGATTGTACAGGAAAGTGCAGAGCTGAATGAAGAAATGCAGTATCTTTCCCGTGAGATTGTCAATATGAAAGGAATCACGGAAACGATTTCCAACATTTCATCCAGTACCAACCTGTTAGCGTTAAATGCGTCTATCGAGGCGGCAAGAGCAGGAGAGGCAGGAAAAGGATTTGCGGTTGTTGCGGATGAGATCCGTGAGCTGGCAGATGAGACAAGATCCTCTACGGAGAACATTGAGAATGTGTTAGAAACATTCATCGAGAAAATCGAAAAGATGGTACATTCTGTTGATAATACAGCACAGACCATCCAGAAAAATAACGAGATTATGGAACAGGCAAATTCTTCCTTCGGAAACATCGCAGCAGATCTGATGAAGACCAGTGAGGAAGTAAAAGTGCTGAATGGAAGTTGTGCAAACCTCCAGGAAAACAATGCGAAGATTGTGGATCACATTTCAAATCTTTCCGCAACGACAGAGGAAGTTTCCGCGCAGGCTGAGAATTCCGAGAATATGCAAAATGACTGCTTAGAGCAGAGCCAGAAGATCACACAGGCATTGAAAGCATTAGTAGAAGAAGTGACAAACTAAAAAAATTTAACGATATTAAATAAAACAGCCGTATCAGAGGCTTGACGCAAATAGGTCAAAAGCAGTCTGATACGGCTGTTTGTTTTGTGGTTTACTTTCTACTTTCTGGATAAGACAGCATCTTTGAAGCTCGGATGGCAGTTCTCATTTTGAGCAAGTTCCAATCCCCGGTCAAAGTTGCAGGAAAATCCGCAAAGTCTTGCACAGTCAAAGTCAATGCGATCCGAAAATCTCGCATAATCAATATGGAAAATCGGTTCCAGTCCGGCAAAAAATTCTGCCCATGAGCCGGTAGTGGCAATACACTTAAAAATACGGGTAAGGCAAGGATTTAAAGATTCGCTCCGATCCATCTCCTCAATGCCCTGTGTAAAGTGATTGAAAAATGTGGCGGCAAGCTCAAAAGAAATCGAAGAAAGATTTGCCTCCGAGAGGGAATCCATCATCTTTAACCGCAGAGCCTCCATCACAGCAGCCTTATCAGACGTATCGTTCGCTTTGTAATTGGCAACACAATCCGCGTCGATCGCATTAAAAATATTGATAAAATCATCTTCGCTGAAACGTCCCGTGCCGTATGCCTGATTAAAAACCGAATCAAAGCGGTTCTCTGCATGAGCTGCTAAAAGTTCCTCGATAAATTCGGCATATCGTTCTGTATTATCTTCAAAATCTTCAAATAACATAAGAAAATCCTCCTTCGTGTAAAAACATATTCTATTATAAAGGAAAACCCATGATTTTAAAAGCATAAACTTTCGCAAAATGAGGAAAATCGGGTTGCATTTCGCAAAGTGTTTTTTTATACTTGAAATAGAGAAATACGCAAATCAGAGGTGATAGAAATGACAGAATTACGGGATGATTATTGTATAGATGGATTTTTGTTTCAAACAGAAGAAGAGGCGGAACAGGCACAAAAAGAAGTGGAGGGAATCCATTACATCAAGGCAAACCTTGACATGGAAGATCCGCAGGCAGTCTTGCAGGTGTACGACAACCTCATAAAACAACGCTTGTTTGAGACACCGGTGGGCTATTGCTTTTTGCATGAATTAAAGGAATATCTTGTGGCGATTCCGACGATTTCAAACGAAGACATCAAAGCGATTCCGATTGTGCAGACAGAGCAGGCGGATTTATCCGAGACAAAAAAATCCCAAAAGAAATCCGAAAAAAAGGCAGAGAAGAAGCAAAAACAAAGCAGACAAAAGACACAGAAAAAAGAAAAGAATGTCAATTACAAGTCAAGGTGCACGGTGTTTATGACAACCACACTGATTCTGGCAATTTCCGTGATCACAATGATGATCCTCGCAGCGACATCGGACAATGTCAATATCTTGAATTACGAGAATAAGCTGATTGACAAATACTCTGCGTGGGAGCAGGAGCTTGACGAGCGCGAGCAGGCACTTGACGAATTGGAATATCAGTAGTTTCACAATTTTTACATATTTGTCGGTTATAATAAAACACAAGAAAAGCAGCAATCGGGAGGCAGGATATGGAACGCTTGAAGATATTGGTAGTCGATGATGAGAGCCGTATGCGTAAATTGGTAAAAGACTTTCTGAGCAAACAAGGATATGAGGTTTTGGAGGCGGCAGACGGCGAGCAGGCATTAGACATTTTTTATGAAGATAAAGATATTGCATTGATTATTTTGGACGTGATGATGCCGAAACTGAACGGCTGGGATGTCTGCCGTGAAGTGCGGGAAAATTCCAAAGTGCCGATTATCATGCTCACGGCAAGAGGCGATGAGAATGACGAGCTTTTGGGATTTGAACTGGGTGTGGACGAGTATATTGCAAAACCGTTCAGTCCGAAAATCCTCGTTGCGAGAGTAGAGGCGATTTTGCGTCGGACGAACAAGCTGAACGCAGAAGACAGGCTCGAGTTTGAGGGAATTGTGATCGATAAGGCGGCACATCAGGTATGGGTGGATGAAAAGCCGATTGAATTAAGTTTCAAGGAGTTTGAGCTTTTAACCTATTTTGTAGAGAATGCGGGAATTGCATTGTCGAGAGAGAAGATTTTAAACCATGTGTGGAATTATGATTATTTCGGAGATGCCAGAACCATTGATACCCATGTCAAGAAACTGCGAAGCAAAATGGGTGACAAGGGCGATTACATCAAGACAATCTGGGGAATGGGTTACAAACTGGAAAAATAAGGGATTCGTATGAAGAAGAAATATTCTATTACAAAACATCTTGCATATGTCATGATTGGTTTAATTACCGGCACAGTTGTATTGTGCTGGTTTTTAAATAGCACTTTTTTGGAGCATTTTTATACGGCAAACAAGCAGAAAGCATTGCTGGCAGGTTTTTCGACGATCAATCAGGCAGTCCGAAAAGGTGTGTTTGAGAGTGATGAGTTTGATATTGCCTTTGAGAGAATCTGTTCCAACGGAAATATTTCCATTTTGGTTTTAAGTCCCGATTCACAGGTGATCCGTTCCTCATCGGGCAACAGCGATAAGTTGAAAAGTCAGTTTTTCAACGCACTGTACAGCGGCACGGACGGACAAAGCACCGAAATCATCAGAACGAGCGACAATTACATTATCGAGAAGCAGCAGGATGAACGGATGGAGGAGGATTATCTTGTCCTTTGGGGAACGTTAGAGGACGGAAATCTTGTCTTTATGAGAACGGCACTGGAGAGTATCAAAGAGAGCGTTACCGTTGCAAATGAATTTCTTGCCTATGTCGGTCTAATCGCGTTGGCACTGAGTACGCTGGCGGTAGTTTTTATCAGCCGGAGGATTACCGGTCCGCTGGTGCAGCTTGGAAAAATATCGAAGCGGATGACCGATTTAGACTTTGAGGCAAAATATGTACCGTCGGAAAAGCCGAATGAGATCGATGAGCTGGGCGAGCATATGAACACACTTTCCGAGACATTGGAAAAGACCATTTCAGAGTTAAAAAGTGCGAATCATGAATTGCAAAAAGACATTGAGAAAAAAGAGCAGGTTGATCAGGTCAGAAGAGAATTTCTCGCAAACGTATCGCATGAATTAAAAACACCACTTGCGTTGATACAAGGATATGCGGAAGGATTGAAAGAATGTATCAATGACGATGAGGAGAGCAGGGATTTTTACTGTGAAGTCATTATGGATGAAGCGGACAAGATGAATAAGCTGGTCAAAAAACTGCTGACGTTAAACCAGATCGAATCGGGAAATGACGTAGTCAATATTGAACGCTTTAATCTGACCGAACTGATCAACGGTGTGGTGAGTGCATCCGGAATTTTGATTAAGGAAAAAGAAGCAGTCATCACATATCCGAGTGAAATACAATATGTGTGGGCGGATGAATTTATGGTCGAGGAAATCCTCACCAATTACTTAAGCAATGCGATCCATTATGTACAGGAAGTGGACGGAGAGCGTCACATTGACGTGAAATATACACAGAAAGATGACTGTGTGCGAGTGAGCGTTTTTAACACCGGAAAGAAAATACCGGAGGAAGACATTCCGAAGATATGGGATAAATTCTATAAAGTGGACAAAGCGAGAACCAGAGAATACGGCGGCAACGGAATCGGACTTTCCATTGTCAAAGCCATACAGGAATCATTTCACCGTCAATGCGGTGTGTGCAATCATGAAAACGGAGTGGAATTTTGGTTTGAACTGGATACCAATTCAAATAATAGTTGATAAGTAAGACAAAATCTGGTAGCATAAACAGTAGATAAACAGAGATTTGAGGAGATGGGTATGAGACGAAAAAATTACCTTTTAAGCATATTGATG
>CAKRJK010000073.1 GCA_934351705.1 uncultured Lachnospiraceae bacterium | reverse complement strand
ACGGCGGAACTCTTGTTATGCAGAAAATATTAGACACGGTAATTAAATACGGGGCAAGACCTGCCGAGCCGGGAGAGTTTACAAAGAGAGCTTTTTTGAACGGAAGAATTGATCTGACACAGGCGGAATCTGTAATGGATATTATCAATTCCAAGAATCAGTTCGCGTTAAAGAGTTCTGTATCCCAGCTTCAGGGTTCTCTGCAAAATGAGATAAAAGAATTAAGAGAAAAGATTATTTATGAAATCGCATTTATAGAATCCGCTTTGGATGATCCTGAACATATCAGTATTGACGGTTATGGATTAAAGTTAAAAGAAGTTGTATCAGAATGTAAAGAAAAGATTACTCATCTGATCCGGACTTCTGAAAACGGAAAGATTTTAAAAGAGGGAATTAATACAGTAATTGTAGGAAAGCCAAATGCCGGAAAATCATCTTTGATGAACCAGCTTCTAAAAAGAGAACGTGCTATCGTAACCGATATTGCGGGAACAACGAGAGATGTTTTGGAAGAACAGATGAATTTAAACGGAATTACTTTGAATATTGTAGACACGGCAGGTATTCGTGATACGAATGATCTGGTAGAGAAGATAGGTGTGGACAAAGCAAAAGAATATTTATTAAATTCCGATTTAATAATTTATGTAGTTGATTCTTCTACGGGGCTTGATGAGAATGATTTTGAAATCATGGAAATGATAAAAGACAGGACAGCTTTGGTGCTTTTGAATAAATCAGATCTGGATACGGTCACAACAGAGGATACGATTTTATCTCATCTGGATAAAAAAATCATCAAAGTATCGATGAAAGAAAGCCAGGGAGTGGAAGAGTTAGAAGAGGCAATCAAAGAAATGTTCTTTCATGGCAAGCTGGAATTTAATAATGAAGTATATATCACCAATATGCGTCATAAAGCGGCATTAATAGACAGTTTATCCAGTTTGGATATGGTGCTTCACAGCATTGAAATGGAAATGCCGGAAGATTTTTATTCAATAGATTTAATGAATGCTTACGAAGAATTAGGTTCTATTTTGGGAGAATCTCTCGGAGAAGATCTGGTGAATGAGATTTTTTCAAAATTCTGTACCGGAAAATAAAGGAAAGAAGGATAGATATGTCTTTTTTAAGAGAAGAATATGATGTGGTAGTGGTAGGCGCTGGTCATGCGGGATGTGAAGCAGCACTTTCCTGTGCAAGACTTGGCTTGGAGACAATTATTTTTACAATCAGTATTGAGAGCATTGCGATGATGCCTTGTAATCCGAATATCGGAGGAAGTTCCAAAGGACATCTTGTGCGTGAGATAGATGCACTTGGCGGAGAGATGGGAAAAAATATTGATAAGACTTTTATTCAGTCTAAGATGTTGAACCGCTCCAAAGGTCCTGCGGTTCACTCATTAAGAGCCCAGGCGGACAAGGCTTCTTACAGCATGGAGATGAGAAAGACTTTGCAGAATACGGATCACCTTACGATTCGTCAGGCAGAAGTCTCGGAGATATTGGTGGAAGACGGAAAAATTGTCGGTGTAAAAACTTTTTCCGGTGCTACTTATGATTGTAAAGCAGTTGTTCTTTGTACCGGAACTTATTTAAAAGCAAGATGTCTTTATGGAGATGTCATTAACTATACAGGTCCGAACGGATTGCAGGCAGCAAATCATCTGACAGATTCGTTAATTGCGAACGGTGTCGAAATGTTCCGCTTTAAAACGGGTACTCCTGCAAGAATAGACAAACGATCCGTTGACTTTACTAAGATGACAGAACAGTGCGGAGACGAGAGAATTGTTCCGTTTTCTTTTACTACAAATCCGGATGATATACAAAAAGATCAGGTTTCCTGTTGGCTTACTTATACAAATGAGAAAACACATGATATTATCCGTGCAAATTTAGACCGTTCTCCGATTTATGCCGGTGTCATTGAGGGAACAGGTCCGAGATACTGTCCTTCGATTGAAGATAAGGTTGTAAAGTTTGCGGATAAAGACAGACATCAGATTTTTATTGAGCCGGAAGGAATTAATACAAATGAAATGTATATCGGAGGAATGTCCAGTTCTCTTCCTGAAGATGTGCAGTATGAAATGTATCGTACTTTGCCGGGACTTGAAAATGTAAAGATTGTCCGCAATGCTTATGCGATAGAATATGATTGTATCAATCCGAATCAGCTTTATCCTTCTTTGGAGTTTAAGAAAATCAAAGGACTTTTCAGCGGAGGACAATTTAACGGAAGCAGCGGATATGAAGAAGCTGCATCTCAGGGATTAGTTGCAGGTATCAATGCTGCAATGTCGATTTTAGGAAAAGAGCCTCTTGTATTGGATCGTTCCGAATCATATATCGGAGTTTTGATCGATGACCTTGTTACAAAAGAAAATCATGAACCTTACCGTATGATGACATCAAGAGCGGAATATCGCCTCCTTTTAAGACAGGACAATGCAGACCTTCGTCTTTCAAAAAAAGGATATGAAGTAGGTCTGATTTCACAGGAGCGTTATGACTGGGTAGTACAAAAAGAAAAAATGATTGAAGAGGAGATTGCACGAATCGAAAAAGTAACGGTCGGTGCAAACAAAGAAGTTCAGGCTTTACTTGAAAGCTACGGAAGTGTTCCGTTAAATACGGGAACTTCTCTTGTGGAGTTGATCAGAAGACCGGAATTAAATTATGAGATTTTAGCTCCGGTTGATAAAGAGAGAAAAGAGCTTCCGGAAGAAGTAAAAGAACAGGTTAATATCAATGTGAAATATGACGGATATATCAAACGCCAGATTAAACAGGTAGAGCAGTTTAAAAAATTAGAGACAAAGAAGATACCAAAAGATTTTAATTATGATGAAGTGGGAAGTCTCCGTATCGAAGCAAGACAAAAGTTAAAACAGTATCAGCCGGTGAATATCGGACAGGCTTCGAGAATATCGGGAGTTTCTCCTGCGGATATATCGGTGTTGTTAGTCTATATGGAACAGATGAGAGGTCACCATGAGTAGTCAGATGGATTTTTTAGTGAATAGTGCAAAAGAATTAAAAATTACTTTAGATGAAACCAAACAGCGGCAATTTTATACATATTATAAAATGCTTGTCGAAAAGAATCAGGTTATGAATCTGACTTCGATCACAGAGTTTGATGAAGTGATGAGAAAACATTTTTTGGACAGTATTTCTTTGATTCAGGTAATGGATTTGAATCAGGAGATTTCTGTTTTGGATTTGGGAACGGGAGCGGGATTCCCGGGACTTCCTCTCAAGATTGCTTTTCCGAATCTGAAAGTATGTCTTGCCGATTCTTTGAATAAAAGGATTCTTTTCTTAGATGAAGTTATTGAGGCATTAGAGTTAGAAAATATTACGACAGTTCATGCGAGAGCAGAAGAGCTTGCCAAAAACAAATCTTACAGAGAACAATTTGATCTGGTTGTTTCAAGAGCAGTTGCAAATCTTTCTACTTTAAGTGAGTACTGTCTTCCGTTTGTAAAGATAGGAGGAGAATTTGTTTCCTATAAAGCAAATGAAGTAGAAGAAGAAGTTGCCGCAGCAAAATCAGCACTTTTTCTTTTAGGTGGAAAATGCGAAGAAATCAAAGAATTTGATTTGCTGAATACAGATTTACACCGTGCTTTTGTGAAGATAAAAAAAGAAAAAAAGACACCTGCCTCTTATCCAAGAAAAGCAGGTGTACCTTCTAAAAAGCCTTTATAAGAAAATTTTTAAAGCTTCATTTAATTTATCCGGAGTTTCTAACTGCGGTAAATATTTTGAATGTGAGATGTAAGTTGTCTCAATATCATGATTGAAATCTAAATAGTTGTCAATAATGGATACGCAATTAGGTCTTTCTCTGCTGCTGATAATGCAAAGAGAAAGATTTTTGTTTTTCAGCGCAGTTGCAATATCGATGTTCGTGTAATTTGTTGCAATGCTTGCAAATAGGAATCTTCCTGTTCCTTCTCCGATATGACCACTTTCAAAATAAGTGTCTTCTAATTTTGTGGAAATAAGCTGTTTTTTGTTAAAATATTTTTCAGCAAATAATCTGTGGATTCTCAACTCATTCATTGACATATTGTAAATAAATGTTCCGATGATCGGAGTCTCCATGATTAATTTTAAAATATTTTTGTTCTTTCTCGGAGCTTTTGCCGAATCTTCAATTTTTTGTGGATTGATCAAAATTACTTTTCCAAACAGATCCGGTTCCATGTTTGCTGCCATGACTGCAAATGAAGAAGAATCTCCGGTTGCAACAATGTCAGTTTTTTCTCCAATCATATCCTGAATAAAGTTAGTAATCAACTGTACATATAAATAGTTGGTATATGTCAGAGCAGGTTTATCGCTGCGGCCGCATCCCAATAAATCTATGGTATATACGGTGTGGCGTTTCTCTAATTTTTTCATCATCTTGTGCCATTCGTAAGATGAGCTTGCCGGGTGCAAGTCATGAATCAATAAAATCGGTGAACCGCTTCCTGATTTTGTGTAGTAGATTTTACCGTGTTTCCAATCATAATATTCACCGATGTTGTAATTCAAAAGATTTTTCATACAAGCTGTACGATTTAACATACGGTTTACAATATGAAGTCCTGCTAATGCCGATGCAGTTAAAAATATGAAATGTTTGACGTTCTTTTTCATATTGATTACCTCCCTTATAATATAGTCTAACATTATTATAGACGATATTGGTATTTTATACAAATTAAATTAATCTAAAATTGAGCAATAAAAAATTTTATATCTTTTCTTCTGAATCTATTTAGTATAAAATAGAAATAGTAGTATATGAAAAATTTACGAACATATGTTTGGAGATAAAATGGTAAGGGAATATTTAGAAAATTATCAAAATGAATTATTGCAGAAAAAAATTCTTTTGGATAAAGAATGCCATGAATTGCGAACAAAGTTAAAGGAAAATTTTCAATTCATTTTATTATTAGAAGATGAAGAGAATATTGATTACGAATCTTTTATACCGAGAGAGGGTAACCAAAAGAATCTGATCAAGATAGCAAAATTGAAAAATGAACAAATGCAGATTCAAAAAGAGATGGAAGAAAAAGCATATGAACTGAGTGACATAGAAACACGTCTTGCAGAGTTATCCAGTGTAATGAAAGTGTGCCGCGAAAAGGAAAATGTTCTAAGAACCGAGATTGAAAAAGAAGATGCATTGGGACTAAGATTTTTAGAGACACAGGAATTAGAGAGACAAAGGATTGCAAGAGATTTGCATGACTCCACGGTACAGAATATAACCGGCATGATCTATAAGACAGAATTTTGTTCCAAGCTTATAGATATCAATCCGGAGAAATGCAAACAGGAATTAAAGAATGTATCCAAGACTTTGCATGATGTTGTAGACGAAATGAGAAATCTTATCTATGATCTGCATCCTGTTTCACATGATGATATCGGACTGGATATGACAGTCAAGAAAGAACTTTCCAGATTGGAAAAAGAAGCGCATGTGAAGGTCGACTATCATATTGATAAAGATTTCAGTGATATTAAAAAAGTAATCTCATCTACAATATTCAGAATCGTGCAGGAGACTTGTAACAACATTATAAAATATGCAGATGCCGAGAAGGTAAACGTATCTCTTACAAGAAGTGAAGACAAGATCAAGCTGATTGTCCAGGATAACGGAAGAGGATTTGATGCAGATAAATACAAAGAATCAGTGAGAGATGATTATTCGGGATTTGGTATATCTATTATGAAAGAAAGAATTTATCTTTTATCAGGTGAGTTTTATATAGAATCAAAATTAGGGAAAGGTACAAAAGTAACGGTAATAGTTCCGCTTACTTAAGAGGAAAATAATATGGCGATAAAAGTGATGATAGCAGATGATCATTCAATGATCAGAGAGGGATTGAAACAATTACTGGAATTAGATGATGATATGAAAGTAATTGCAGAGGCAAGCAATGGAAAAGAGTGTCTGGAAAAACTACAAGAAAACAAACCGGATATTTTATTACTGGATATTAATATGCCGGAAATGAACGGACTTCAGGTTTTAGAAATTTTAAAAGAAAACCGGGCAAGCATAAAGGTATTAGTATTAACCGTACATAATGAAGTAGAATATTTATTAAAGGCAGTGGAAGTCGGTGCAAACGGATATATGTTAAAAGACTCTGATTTCTCAGAATTAAAAGAAGCAATCTTTGCAATTCTCGATGGAGAAGATTATATACAGCCTAGTCTGATACCAATGTTAAGTTCTAAATTATTAGAGACTGATAGAGATAAGAGTAAGTTAGAACTCTTAACAAAGAGAGAATATGAAGTATTAAAACTTTTAACAGAAGGAATGTTTAACAAAGAAATAGCAATGAGATTAAATATCAGCGAGAGAACTGTTAAGAATCATGTGTCTTCAATATTTAAGAAGATAGAAGTAACAGATAGAACGCAGGCAGCAGTATTTGCAATAAGATGTAATATAGTAGAAATTAGTTAATATGTCAGAAAAGAATGTTTCACGTGAAACATTCTTTTTTTAAAAATTTTTTTCACAAGATATAGTGTTTGCTAAAAAAAGTAATATCTAAAGATTGTGATTTTTTGAATAAAATCGTAAAATGTTTCACGTGAAACATTTTTTGTAGTAGAAATAAAAAATAATAAATGATATAATGGAAAACGTAGCTAAATTACATAGATGAAATGTAAAAATATAAGATAAATTCTATTCAATTATAGACTAGAAAGGAAGAAACATGGGAAGAATTATTGCGATTGCAAATCAGAAAGGTGGAGTTGGTAAGACAACAACTGCAATTAATCTATCAGCTTGCCTTGCAGAAGCAGGAAAAAAAGTATTAACAATAGACTTAGATCCACAGGGAAATACAACAAGTGGATTAGGTATTAATAAGGAAGAATTAGAAAATACCGTGTATGAATTAATGCTTGA
>CAKRJK010000072.1 GCA_934351705.1 uncultured Lachnospiraceae bacterium | reverse complement strand
GTGGAAGCACTTCCGGTCGGGAAATCGGTTCTTCCCACCGACTGGCAAAATAAGGTGTCACCCGAAAAGACAACGTCTTCCTCTTTGAAATAATAGCACACGCCGCCCAGCGTATGTCCCGGTGTGTGAAGCACTTCGATCTCAAAGCCTGCCAGATGCAGTATCTCATGGTCTTTGACATAACAGTCTGCACTGTATCGGTCCCGGTGTCCGAGCATACCCGACAGATTAATCTGCGGCGTCTCCAAAGTCTCTTTTTCGTGCTCGTGTGCATATATTTTGATTCCGAAAGCGTCCGCCAATTCCCGTGCCGCCATTGCATGGTCAAAATGTCCGTGTGTCAGAAGAATCGCAACGGGATTCATCCCGTCCTCTTTTAACAATTTCTTGATGTGTGCTGCTCCGTCACCCGGATCGACGATCAACGCTTCTTTTGTCTTTGTATTCTCTGCCAGATAACAGTTTGTTGCAACTGCTCCGACCACCAAATGCCTTACTTCTAACTGTGCCATGTATCCTCCCTCTAGCTGGTTGTTCTCTCAATATCGATTACACCGTCTACCTGACGGATCTTATCAATCACGCTCATCAACTGGTCTTTGCCTCGAATACTGAATGACAATGAAATCGTTGCGATTCCCTGTTTGCTCGTGGAAGAGTGGATTGAGTTAATATCTATTTCACGTTCCGTAAAAATCCTTGTAATGTCAACCAACAAACCTGTACGGTTGTTTCCGAAAATGCGGATTTCTGCCAGATACAATCCGTTACTTCCCTCACTGGCTCCCTTTTGCCACTCCGCATCAATCAAACGATCTTTATCCATCTCCGAAATGTTGATGATATTGATACAATCTGTTCTGTGGATGGATACGCCTCGTCCGCGCGTCACAAATCCTACAATCTCGTCTCCCGGAACAGGGCTGCAGCATTTTGAAAAGTGAACCGCAACATCATACAGACCTTTGACGACGATTCCGCTCTTTGACTTCGGCTGTACTGCCTTGCTGGTTCCGACCTCCTGAACATTTGCAAGCACATCTGCGTCTGTCATCGGAACCACATGGTCTTTGCGGTACTCCTCCAACATCTTGTTGACAACCTGACCTTCTTTAAGACCGCCGTGTCCGATGCTCGCAAGTGCCGACTCCCAATCATGGAATCCGTATTTTCTCAAAATACGCTCCTGATACTGCGGCTTATTAATCTCCAGCAGTTCGATTCCCTTCATCTTACAATACTGGGCGATCAATTCCTTGCCTTTTGTAATATTCTCATCCTTAAACTGACTGCGGAACCACTGGTTAATCTTATTCTTTGCCTGTGTACTCTTGACAATTCCCAACCAGTCACGGCTTGGTCCGTGCGAATTCTGCGAGGTGATAATCTCGATCCGGTCTCCGTTCTGAATGCGGTAATCAATCGGCACCAGTTTGCCGTTGACCTTTGCTCCGATCATTTTATTGCCCACCGCTGAATGGATCGCATAGGCAAAATCGATCGGGGTAGAACCGGTCGGCAGATTCTTAACATCTCCCGACGGCGTAAAACAGAATACCGTATCAGAAAACAAATCCAGATCGCTCTTTAACAAGCTCATAAATTCGCGATTGTCCGACATATCCTTCTGCCATTCCAGAATCTGTCGAAGCCAGCTTAGTTTCTCCTCTTCCTGATTCTCGACATTATTGCCGTTGGAGGCTTCTTTGTATTTCCAATGTGCCGCAATACCGTACTCAGCAGTACGATGCATCTCATAGGTACGGATCTGAATCTCAAACGGCTGTCCGTTCGGGCCGATTAAAGTCGTATGCAGGGACTGATACATATTCGGTTTTGGCATCGCAATATAATCTTTGAAACGTCCCGGAATCGGTTTGTACATCTCATGGATCACACCTAACGCCGCATAACAGTCCTTGACATCTTTTACAATAATACGAATCGCAAACAGATCATAAATCTGGTCTAATGTCTTATCCTGGTTGACCATCTTTTTATAAATACTGAAAAAATGCTTTGCACGTCCGTCTATCTCCGCCTGGATTCCCGCACTCTGGATATGTGTACGCACCTCTTTTACCAATTCCTGAACATACTCATCCCGCACACTTTTTCGCAGTGCAATCTTCTCCACCAAGTCATAGTATGCTTCCGGTTCCAAATATTTTAAGGACAAATCCTCTAACTCTATCTTAATCTTGGAAATACCGAGTCTCTGTGCAATCGGAGCATAAATATCCATTGTCTCTCTTGCTTTTTCCTTTTGCTTCTCGGGACTCATGTATTTCAATGTCCGCATATTGTGAAGGCGATCGGCAAGTTTGATCAAAATGACACGAATATCATTTGCCATCGCCAAAAACATCTTACGAAGATTCTCCGCCTGCTTTTCTACTTTGTCCGCATCATAAGACAACTGGTCTAACTTGGTCACACCGTCCACTAAAAGAGCAACCTCGGGATTAAACTCCTTTGCCAGCTCCTCCTCCGTCATCACCGTGTCCTCTACGACATCATGTAAAAGACCTGCAACAATGGTTTCCTTATCCAGCTCAAGCTCTGCTAAGATAATCGCAACGCACAGCGGATGGATAATATACGGTTCTCCCGATTTTCGAACCTGACCTTCATGAAAATCTTTCGCCACCAAATATGCCTTCTGAATCAGAGATATGTCTGCAGATGGGTGATACTTTCTGACGCTGGCAACTAACTCCTGATACAGACTCTCAGGAGACACAAATTCGTCCATCTTCTTGAGTTCTTCATTCTGGGCAAAAACTTCTTTTTCGATCTCTTCCAACTCTTTATTCTTGATATCATCCATCAAATCACCACTTTTCTTTTCTCATTCTCCATTACATAAACGAAGCCTATTCTCGCTAGTATATAATCATAAATTATAATCAAAAACCGACAAAAATGCAATGTTTAGAGAAAATAAACGTATCTTTTCATCTTTTTTCCGTCCAAAACTACTTCTTTTCTCTCCTGAAAGTTCATTTTTTTCAAAAAGTGTATGGATTTCTGATTGTGCGGATCAACCATGCAGGACACTTCCGTAAAATCCAGTGCCTCTTTTGCATACTCCAGAATTGCCTCACAAACCTCGGTTGCATACCCTTGTCCCTGATACTCCGTCCGGATCAGGTAGCCCATCTCTAAAACAATCTCTCCCTCTATCTCCTGATTATTCAGACCTGCCCTGCCAATCATCTGATCTGTAAAACGGTCAAATACCAGCCACATTCCATAGCCGTAATATCGGTACATATTATCTATGTATGCCTGAGTGTACGCCTCCTCTTCTTTTCTCTCATAGAGTGGCTCAACATAATCTGTCATGCCGTCCTGTGCATAAATTTCATAAAGCCCATCCAAATCCTCCAACGTCATCTCCCTCAGATAACAGCGTTCGGTATCAATCACCCGCCACGGGATTCTGTGTTTTCTCTGATACATTCTTTCCAGAAAAAAGAAATCGACTTCCTCAAATCCCTCCACAAGAATTTCTGCACCCTCATAAGTCTGGTTCGGAATACTTGGATTTTTCATGGCTATCACCGCCATTCCCAGTTTATCCCCTGCTCTTAAAGTATTATCCCTTGCCGCAATGAGCAAAGAATCTTCCTGCGTATGACCTGCCTGTTCCAAAGCATTGTGCATCGACGCTTCCAAATCTTCTTCCACTTGTGACGTCGGTTCAAAATTAACTACACGTACTCCGTACTGCCAGACATTCTCCAATAAAAACAGAACATCAGCATCTAACTGATGTTCTATCTCTAATTCACTTTTGCATATCAAAATACATCTTAAACTGTGTTCCATTTTGATTCTCCAAACCGTGTTAAACAGTCTCCGGCTCCGGATAAGTCTCTCCGAAAGTCTCAACCGTTACTTTCTTCATCACCTGTGGTTTTCTCGGTCTGTCGGAAAAATCTGTTCTTGTCTCTGCGATCTTATTGACCACATCCATTCCCTCTGTGATTTTTCCAAATGCCGCATATGCTCCGTCTAAATGCGGAGAATCTTTGTGCATGATAAAGAACTGGCTTCCCGCAGAATCTGGATGCATGGCTCTTGCCATAGACAATACGCCCTCTGTGTGTTTTAAATCATTTGCAACACCGTTCTGTGCAAACTCGCCCTTGATTCCGTAACCAGGTCCGCCCATTCCGTTTCCGTCAGGACAACCTCCCTGAATCATAAAGCCTTTGATGACTCTGTGAAAGATCAGTCCGTCATAAAAATTGTGGTTAATCAGGCTGATAAAGTTATTGACTGTATTCGGTGCAATTTCCGGGTACAGCTCCGCTTTCATAATATCTCCGTTTTCCATCTCGATGGTAACAATCGGATTCTGTGCCATATCAATCTCTCCTTTTCTCTTAACATTTTACTTTCTTATAATAATACATTTTCATAGACAGTTTCAATCTCTTTTCGCTTTGCCAAGCCTTTTGAAAACGCTGTTGCACTTCCCGCGGCAATCCCCAGCCGGAACGCATATTCATAATCCTGCTTTTCCTGCCATCCTGCCAAGAAGCCCGCGATCATGGAGTCACCGGCTCCCACCGTGTTAATGACCTTGCCCTGTGGTGCAGTACCATACAATAACTCTCCCGTCTCACACAACAGAACCGCTCCCTCGCCGCCAAGCGATACCAGTACGTTTCTTGCTCCCAGTTCCCGCAATCCGTCGGCATATTTGACAATATCCCGTCTTTGCGTAATCTGCACTTCAAAGATTGCTTCTAACTCGTCTTTGTTTGGTTTTATTAAAAAGGGATGATGTTCCAACGTCGGCAACAGCAAATCCCGCTCGGCATCAACCACCACCGATGCATTGCTGTCACGGACTGTATCCATCAACTCCCGATATATCCGCTTTGTCATACCTTGCGGAATGCCGCCTCCCATTACCAGCGTGTCTTCCGCTTTGATATTTGTTAATTTTTGTTTTAATTTTTCTATGTCTTTTTCCGATATGAATGGTCCCCACGCATTAATCTCGGTTGCTTCACAAAAAAGCATTTTTACGTTAATGCGGGATTCCCCTTCTCCCAATTCCATGAAATCCGCATGGATTCCTCTTTGCTTTACCTGATCCCGAATTTCGTTTCCCGTAAATCCTGCTACAAAACCCAACGCTGCTGTCTCACAGCCCAGTTCTGCAAGTACGGTAGATACATTGATTCCTTTGCCTCCGCAGACCAGTTTCTCAAAACAGGTACGGTTTGTATGTCCCATACGAAAGCCTTCGACATCCACAAGATAATCCAGCGAGGGATTCAGCGTAACCGTATAAATCATATTCCCTCTCCTATCCTATGGTAAGTTCTATCGGACAATGATCCGAACCGTAAATGTCTGTATGAATCTTTGCATTTATTAAATGTTCTTTTAATTCTTCTGATGCCAAAAAGTAGTCAATTCGCCATCCCGCGTTTTTTTCTCTCGCCTTAAAACGGTAAGACCACCACGAATAAACCTGTTCTAAATCGGGATAAAAATAACGGAAGGAGTCGATAAATCCGCTCTCCAGTAATTCCGTCATTTTTTCCCTCTCTTCATCCGTGAATCCCGCATTTTTCCGATTTGTTTTCGGATTTTTTAAATCAATCTCTTCATGGGCAACATTCATGTCGCCGCAGACAATGACCGGCTTTTTCTCTTTTAAGTTCAATAGATATGTTCTGAAATCATCTTCCCACTTCATTCGATATGGCAACCTTGCCAATTCGTTTTGGGAATTCGGGGTGTAGACGGTAACAAAATAGTAATCCGCAAACTCCAATGTAATCACACGTCCTTCTTTGTCGTGTTCCTCAATTCCTATGCCATAAGATACTGCCAGCGGTTCTTCTTTTGTGAAAATCGCAGTTCCCGAATAGCCTTTTTTCTCGGCATAATTCCAGTAATCGAAATAGCCTTCTTTGCTCCATTCGATCTGTCCTTCCTGCAATTTAATCTCCTGCAGACAAAAAATATCCGCATCAATTTCATCAAAAAAATCCATAAAGCCTTTTTGCATACAGGCACGTAACCCATTTACATTCCATGAGATTAATTTCTTCGGTTTCACGTAATTCTCCTTTTAATGTTTCATTGCTTTTTTCAACGCTGCCGCTATTGCCGTTCCTAAAATGAAGCAGACGATTGCTTCAATCAATCCGTTAATGCCGACAAATGCAATGATAAACGTAAAGATGTTGGTCATACCATATTCTGTGGTCATATAGCTGTAGAAAATCGTAGTCAATGCTGTCATGAAGAAAATGGTATTTAACAACGGTGCTGCAAGGCATCCGACAAAAACCGCAACCTTCTTAGTCGCATTTCCTTTCATCAGTGCGCGGTAAATCAATCCACTTAACCATCCCATCAGGATACGCGGAACCAGACACACGATAAATGTTCCGAACGGTTTTACCCCAAACAATGCTGTTCCGAATGGCTCTAAGCCAAAACACTGGATAAAGCTTGTCAATCCGAATACCGCTCCTAAAATTGCTCCTGCTTTTGGTCCTAAGACGACAGCTCCTACCGCAACCGGTATCACAAGCAGGGTAATTGACAATCCACCTGTTCTGATATAACCAATTGGGGTAAAAGCCATGATGATAATGATGGCGGTTAATACTGCCAGTTCCACTAAATACGTTGTATTCAGCTTTCCATTTTTGCTCATAGTCTTTTCCTCTCTTTCTGGTTTTTTTATTTGTTATGAAACAGCCTATGATTACTGTTCATAACCATCTTGTATCATATTATATCTGAGCATATTTTTCAAGGTTTCTTGTTAATTTTTTCACATATTTTATTCAGAATGTACGTGGGTATGCAACACAGGAATACTAATCTTCTTGTATCAGTCGATATTTAGGGCGTCTGGGTTAATTGTGCAAGCTGCATACGCAGACTGGAAAGTTCTGATTCCAACTGTTTATTGCGTTGGATTGCTTTCTTTGCCCGCTGTGTTGCTTTGTCTGCCCGTTTGCGTTCCCGTTCGGTATTCTCACGTTCTTTTGCCATGCCCTGTTCAATTCCCTGTTCCCGTCCAAGTTGTATCAGATTCATCTTCATATCCTCCCATTCTGTCGATTCCCTCACTTCATTTACAATC
>CAKRJK010000071.1 GCA_934351705.1 uncultured Lachnospiraceae bacterium | reverse complement strand
AGCCACAAGACAAAACCCCCGATGGCATCCGCAAATCTGAACTTTTCCGGTCAATATCTGGTGCTGACATCACAAAACAAAAAAGTCGGTGTTTCCAAGAAAATCGGCGGAGAGGTCCGCAAAGAACTGCAACAGTTACTTGAGCCTTATGTGGAGGAAGCATTTGGAATCGTGGTGAGGACCAATGCACAGTATGCAAAAAAAGAGGATATCTTAGCAGAGTTTTCGAGGTTAAAAGAGCAATATCTTTCCGTTAAAGAGCAGGCGGTTTACAGGACAGCCTTTTCACTGATCCGCGAGGCGCAAAGCGAAGAAATGCAGTTTGTCAAAGGGCTTTACATGGAGGACACTGCGAAGATCACCACAGATATTCCGGAAGTTTATGACAGGGTGTATGGATACTTTAAAGAATACCGTCCCAAGGATTTGGATAAACTGTGTTTTTATGAGGATAAGCTGCTGTCACTTCCGGCGTTATACAATATCAAACGTGAGATGGGACGTGCATTGGAAAAACGGGTGTGGCTTCCGTCCGGAGGTTATCTGATTATCGAACCGACCGAGGCAATGACGGTGATCGATGTCAACAGCGGAAGGAATACAAGGAAAATGTCAAAAGAAGAGTTGATTTTTTTGACGAACAAAGAGGCAGCAAAGGAGATTGCAAGACAGTTGATCCTGCGAAATATCTCCGGTATCTGTATTGTGGATTTTATCGACATGGGTACAGAAAAACAGCAGGAGGAATTGCTGCACCTGTTCCGCATGGAATTGAAAAAGGATAAAATACCGGTTGCTTTGGTTGACATTACAAGGCTCGGGTTGGTAGAATTAACCCGGAAGAAAGTACAAAAGAGTTTGAGAGAACAGTTGCGAGGGGATGAATCGTATGAGCAAGAAATTGATTAAGAGAATCATTGCGATTGCGTTGAAGGTAATCAGTGTCGTCTATGCATTTTATATCGGTGTCTGGATGATGGGCATTCACAATTGCATTAATACCATCCAGCATTTGATGGCAGGGGATTTATCGGTGACAAGTTTTCAGTTTGTAAAAAATGTGATTGCATTTGTGTTGTCACTGTCCGTGGCGGGGGCAATCTGGTGCGTCGGAGATATTCTGAGTAACAAATTCAAGGACAAGCCGCAGGATTAAAAATAAAATTTGACAATCCGGTCTGCATATGCTATGATAATCGAGTATGCCGCACAGCGAGGTTATAAGTCTGTACTTTTTTAAAAAGAACAGCACCAAAGCTGGCGAGTAATGATAAATAGGAGGTGCCTTATGTACGCAATTATTGCAACAGGTGGTAAACAGTACAAAGTTTCCGAAGGCGATATCATTAATGTTGAAAAACTTGGTGTAGAAGCTGGAGAAACAGTTACATTTGACCAGGTTTTAGCAGTGAGCGATAATGAGATGAAAGTCGGAAATCCAACCGTTGAGGGAGCAAGCGTAACAGCTTCTGTCGTTGAGAACGGACGTGGTAAAAAAGTTATCGTTTACAAATATAAGAGAAAAACCGGATACCATAAGAAAAATGGTCACAGACAGGCGTATACAAAAGTCAAAATTGACAAGATCAACGCTTAGTCGGAAATTGTTATGATAAAGATAACGATTTATCAAAATAAAGAGAACCTGTACACAGGATTTGACTGTATCGGACATGCAGGATATGCAGATGCGGGCGAGGACATTATCTGTGCAGGAGTTTCGGCTCTGGTAATCAATACGATAAATTCCGTTACCGAATTGACAACACAGGACGTTCGACTGGATACGGAGCAGGTGAGCGGAAAGATTGTTTTTCGATTAGAACAGCCGTCAGAGCATGACGCAGCTTTATTGATACAATCTATGATATTGGGATTACAGGGCATTCGTAAGCAATATGGAAATGAGTTTATTACTTTAAACTTCAAGGAGGTGTAGACCATGATGACAATGAACCTTCAGTTTTTTGCTCATAAGAAAGGAATGGGTTCTACAAAGAACGGTAGAGATTCCGAGTCCAAGAGATTAGGAGCAAAGAGAGCAGACGGTCAGTTTGTAAAAGCTGGTAATATTTTATACAGACAGCGTGGAACAAAGATTCATCCGGGAGTTAATGTCGGAAGAGGCGGAGATGATACATTGTTCGCATTAGCAGACGGAATTCTCAGATTTGAGAGAAAAGGAAGAGATAAAAAACAGGCTTCCGTATATCCGGTTGAAAGTAAATAAGAATGTGGAGATAGGCTCGGCTTTTGTGTCGAGTCTATTTTATCTTACAAGGGTGTGTGTGGGGAGTTGGGTGACGGGGGGACCTGTGTCGGTATTGTGGGAGGAATGCCGGGGTGGAAGATGCGTATTTCTAAGTGTTTTTGTGGGGCGTTTTTTGGGGACGGACGCAACCGGATTTGACTCGCCATCCGTGGCTCGACAAATCCTTGTACGGACGTCGTGTCCGTACATTGCTGGTTGTGAAAAAACACTAAGAAATCCGAATCTTCCACTCCGATGCATTCCTCCCACAATACCGACACAGGTTACGGCGACGCAAATTCCCCGATGAGAAGTCGTTGGGGGCGTTGTGTGTGGGAGAAGTAAATGAGTGAATTTAGGTAACGGTATCTGGTAGCTACCAGATATACTGCAACAGAAGAAAGTTGTTTGTTGTCTGCTCATGGAGCAAACAACAAACAGACAAAACGCCAAAGAGAGTAGATGCTGTGTCATACAGGGGACTTGCAGGTGGGGATTCGGGAGGAAGATTAGTATTTCTTAGTGTTTTCTCGTATCACAGCAATGTACGGACACGACGTCCGTACAAGGATTTACTGAGCCAGGGATGGCGAATTAAATCCGGTTGCGTCCGTCCCCAAAACACCCCCCACGAAAACACTTAGAAATCCTTATCTCCCTCCCGCACCCCCACCTGCAAGTCCTCTGTATGACACAGCCCCCAACTCTCAACAAAAAAACGCAAAACGAGGTAGAAAATTATGTTTGCAGACAGAGCAAAAATTATTATAAAATCAGGAAAAGGCGGAGACGGCCACGTTTCTTTCCGACGCGAAAAATATGTCCCAAACGGCGGGCCTGACGGTGGAGACGGCGGAAAAGGCGGAGACATCATCTTTGAGGTAGATGACGGAATGAACACGCTTGCCGATTACCGTCACCGCAGAAAGTTTGCTGCCGAGAGCGGCGAAGAGGGCGGAAAACGCAACTGTCACGGGAAAAAAGGTGCGGATCTGGTCTTAAAAGTACCGGAAGGAACCATTATCAGAGAGGCAGAGAGCGACAAGGTCATTGCCGATATGTCGGGTGAAAACAGACGGCAGATTGTTCTTCGCGGAGGAAACGGAGGACTGGGCAACCAGCACTATGCAACGTCCACCATGCAGGCACCGAAATACGCCAAGCCGGGACAGGACGCAAGAGAATTAGAAGTAAAATTAGAGTTAAAGGTTATCGCCGATGTGGGATTGGTCGGCTTTCCGAATGTAGGAAAATCCACATTTTTATCCCGTGTTACCAATGCACAGCCAAAGATAGCAAACTATCATTTTACGACATTGAACCCGAATCTCGGAGTCGTGGATTTTGAAGACGGAGGATTTGTCATAGCGGATATTCCGGGATTGATTGAGGGAGCATCCGAGGGAATCGGACTCGGTCATGAGTTTTTACGTCATATCGAGAGAACAAAAGTGATGATCCATATTGTGGACGCAGCATCCGTCGAGGGACGTGATCCGATCGAGGATATCCATGCCATCAACCGTGAGTTAGAGGTGTATAACCCGAAATTATTAGAAAAACCGCAGGTGATTGCGGCGAACAAGATCGATGCTATTTACGAGGGTGAAAACGAAGTGATCGAAAAGCTGCGTGAAACCTTCGAGCCGGAGGGAATCGCGGTATATCCGATTTCGGCGGTCAGCGGTCAGGGCGTCAAAGAATTGTTATATGCAGTCAAGAAGCTGTTGGAGGATTTCTCGGAAGAGCCGATTGTATTTGAACAGGAATACTTCCCTGATCTTATCGAGGTTGAGGACGAGCCGATTACCGTAGCGTATTTGGAGGATGAAGAAGTCTATGTGGTAGAGGGACAAAAGATCGAAAAAATGCTCGGTTACACCAATATAGATTCTGAGAAAGGATTTTTGTTCTTCCAGAAATTCCTGAAAAAAGAAGGAATTTTAAAAGAACTGGAGAATCTCGGAATCCAGGACGGCGACACGGTACGAATGTATGAATTAGAATTTGATTATTACAAATAATAAGAGGAAAAAGGTATGAACAGCAAACAAAGAGCATATTTAAAAAGCCTTGCAACAAACATTACACCGATTTTTCAGGTGGGAAAAGGAAGTTTAAGTCCGGAGATGATTGTTGCGGTAGACGAGGCATTAGAAAAAAGGGAGTTGATCAAACTTTCGGTATTAAAAAACTGTCTTGATGATCCGAAAGAAATTGCAAGTGTCCTGGGTGAGAGAACGCATTCCGAGGTCGTGCAGGTCATCGGCAAAAAGATTGTTTTATATCGTCCGGCGAAGAAAAATCCAAAAATCAAACTTCCTTTATAAAAGAGGAGAAGTATGAAAAAAACAGGAATCATGGGTGGAAGTTTTAACCCCATTCATTACGGGCATTTAGAAATAGCGGAGCGTGCATATCGCGATTATATGTTAGATGAGATTCTTTTTATTCCGAATCACTGTCCGCCGCACAAGGACAGCAGTGAGATGGCAGATGCCGCAATGCGGCTTGAGATGGTCAAGCTGGCAATCGAGGATAAAGGCTATTTTACTTACAGTGACAGGGAAATCAAAAAAGGCGGTCTGAGCTTTACTTATCAGACGATGTCAGAATTAAAAGAAGAAGAGCCTGACACAGAATTTTATTTTTTGATGGGAGCAGACTCGCTCAAGGAATTTCGAAAATGGCGTCACTCCGAACTGATCGCACAAAAATGCAAGATTCTGGCGGCAATGCGGGATGAGATGGACAATGAGGATGTACAAAACCTTGCAAAAGAATTGTCAGAGGAATATCAATCGGAATTTTTTCTCTTAAAAATTCCGCAGATGGATGTCTCGTCCACAAAAATCAGACAGGCGCTCCGCAGAGGAGAAAAGATTGACCGGTTTGTTCCTGAAAAAGTAGAAAGTTACATGAAACAGCACAAGCTATATCAAAACAAATAAAAACAGAGGATAAGGATTATGAACCAGATATTTGAAGACATCAGAATACAGTTGCAGGAGGAATTGGGCGATGCACGTTACCAGCATACACTGGGTGTCATGTACACGGCGGCAAGTCTTGCAATGCGTTACGGCGAAAATATGCAGGCTGCCATTTTGGCAGGGTTATTGCATGACAGTGCAAAAGCGATTCCAAATGAAGAAAAATTAGAACTTTGCAAAAAGTACGGAATCATCGTAACCGAGGTAGAAAAGGAGAACCCGTCCCTGCTTCACGCAAAATTAGGAGCATACCTCGCACGAGAAAAATACGGAGTGGCAGATGATGATGTGCTGCATGCAATTTATGTGCACACGACCGGCGAGCCGGGAATGAACACATTGGATAAGATCATCTATGTTGCGGATTTTATCGAGCCGAACAGAACCGAGGCACCGAATTTGGAGTATGTGAGAAAGGTTGCTTTCTGGGATTTGAATCAGGCGATGGAAGAAATTTTATCCGCGACGCTTCAATACCTGGAGAAAAGCGAGAAAAAGATTGATCCGATGACACAAAAGACATACGAATACTACACATCAAAATAAAGATGACGAAAGAGTAAGGAGGCAGCTATGGAACAGTCAAAAGAAATGGTAAAACTTGCGGCAAAAGCATTGGAAGAAAAGAAAGCGGAGGACATCCGTGTGATTGATATTCGTGAGATTTCCACGATTGCGGATTTTTTTGTAATTGCAAACGGAACAAACCAGAATCAGCTTCAGGCGATGAGGGACGCTGTGGACGAGGAGTTGTATAAGGCGGGTTATCATACGAAGCAGGTTGAGGGGAATTCGAATTCCAGCTGGGTATTGATGGATTACAATGATATTATTGTGCATATATTCTCGAAGGAAGATCGGTTGTTTTATGATTTGGAGCGTATGTGGACGGATGGGAAAATGATAGAATTGAGGGATTTATAAGAGGTTGACAAAAACTTTTTAGCGGCAGTAAATAGATGTCCGAACAGACGTTATAAAACCGCAGTATCAGAAACTCGACACTGACGTGTCTCAAACAGTCTGATACTGCGGTTACGTTTTGTTCGGGCATCTATATAACTGCCACACAAAAGTTTTTGTAAATGTCTTTATTGCATGAATATCCTCCGTAGACAACACCCACCCAGCCGACGAAATTCACAGGATACCAAAACGGCAGGCTGTGAGAAGTTTGCCAAGACGGTTGTCGAAAGACATTTTTAGCGGTCTTTCATAGGAATGAATTCTTTGTGCTCACATACGTTCATGTAAGCAGGACGCATAATCTTGCCGTTGTAGGATAATTCTTCTAAACGGTGGGCGCTCCAACCGGCGATACGTGCGATCGCGAAGATCGGGGTATATAATTCTAACGGTAAATCCAGCATGCTGTAAGCAAATCCTGAGAAGAAATCTACGTTTGGACTTACACCTTTGTAGATTTTGCGTTCCTCGGAAATTACCTTCGGTGCAAGACGCTCTACCAATGCGTAGAGTGCAAACTCATCATCCAGTCCTTTTTCTTTGGACAAGTCCTCAACAAAAGAGCGGAAGATAACGGCACGCGGATCGGAAAGTGAATAAACGGCGTGACCCATACCATAGATCAGACCGGCATGGTCAAATGCTTCTTTATTTAAAAGAGCTTTGAGGTAAGCCGCTACTTCATCCTCGTCTTTCCAGTCTTTTACGTGTTCTTTCATATCGTCAAACATACGGACAACTTTGATGTTTGCACCGCCGTGTTTTGGTCCTTTTAATGAACCGATCGCTGCTGCGATAGCGGAATAGGTATCCGTACCGGAAGAGGATACAAGGTGTGTGGTAAAGGTTGAGTTGTTACCACCGCCGTGCTCCATATGAAGAATTAAAGAAGTATCTAATAATTTTGCCTCAAGCGGAGTGAATTTGCTGTCAGGACGAAGCACATGCAGAATCGTCTC
>CAKRJK010000070.1 GCA_934351705.1 uncultured Lachnospiraceae bacterium | reverse complement strand
GTCCTGAAATAATAAGCGGTGTTCTCGCCTCATCAATCAATACGGAATCGACCTCGTCAATAATCGCATAGTGCAAACCTCTCTGCACCAATTGTTCCTTGTAGATCACCATGTTATCTCTCAGATAGTCGAATCCCAATTCATTATTTGTAATATAGGTAATGTCACAGTTGTACGCTTCCTGACGTGCCTTGCTGTCCATATCATTTAAGACAACGCCTACGGTCAGTCCTAAAAATTCATGAACTTTTCCCATCCATTCGGAGTCACGCTTTGCCAGATAATCATTGACCGTTACAATGTGAACGCCTTTTCCCTCCAACGCATTCAGATATGCCGGAAGAGTGGATACCAATGTTTTACCTTCACCGGTTTTCATCTCCGCAATACGTCCCTGATGCAAAACCACACCACCGATCAACTGCACACGGTAATGCTCCATTCCCAGCGAACGTCTTGCCGCTTCACGTACGGTTGCAAATGCTTCCGGGAGCAGATCGTCTAAGGTTTCTCCCTCCTGCAATCTATTCTTATACTCTTTTGTCTTTGCCCGCAGTTCCTCATCCGATAATGCCATCATTGAGTCCCGCAAGGCTTCAATCTTGTCTACAATAGGATATACCATTTTGAGCTCCCGCTCACTGTGTGTACCAAATATTTTTTCTGTCAGCTTCATATTTATCTCCTATCCTCTCACTGCCTGTTCACAGCGGTTGTCATTACAAATATCTACACATAACAGTTATTTTAGCACGAAACGGAAACAGAAACAATAACCTAAGCTATGAACGATTTATTAACTTTTTGTAAATTCTCAAAAGATGTGTTAAACTATTCACGAAAATAATCAATCATATGAATGATTATTTTAGGAATAAGATGATAGATAGGAGGATTGATTGTATATGTACACTTACAAAACAAAAGGAACCTGCTCAAGCCGGATCGACATTGAATTGGACGGAGATATTATCAAATCCGTAAAATTTTACGGAGGATGCGACGGCAATCTTCAGGCAATTCCAAAACTGGTAGAGGGCTTATCCGTGGAGCAAGTAGAGAAAAAATTGACCGGTATTTCCTGCAACGGCAGACCGACTTCCTGCGGTGACCAGCTTGCCAAAGCCTGTCGCGAGGCATACGAAGCACAATCTTAACATTGTAGATTTTTGTTTATTTAGGTGTCTTGTTTGTAATTTTCAGACACCTTTATTTTTTTTAACTTTTTTTCATTTTTCTTATTGACAAACTTGTATTTATTTGATAATATAAGATCAACAAAAGGGAAGTACAAAATAAAAAAACAAAAAGCAGGAGGTACAGTCCAATGTGCTAGATAACAAGAATAACAAACAAAACAGGAGGTACAATCCAATGTACTAATAAGAAGATAAAACACAGAAAAACAAAATCTAAGAATAGGAGGTACGGTCCACCAAAAACTTAATCTAAACCCAAACAAACAGCCAGATAAAAAGTCCAAAATAAAGCTTAATTGTTACCAAATAAAAAAGGAAAGAGAGGAAGTTCCATTGGATCAAACATTTTAAAAGGCACCACCTTTGCAACGGAAGAGTTCGAAGATGGTGCCTTTACTTTTTTGTATTCTATAAAATACATGGCTTGACTTTCTGATTTGAACCTGTTATATTAGCCTTGTTGTTTTTTGACGACAATAATTTACAAATTCATATACCTGCTATGGGTGCGTAATTGCTGAGAGATGTTTTTACATCAACCATTATTACTTGAACCGGATAATACCGGCGTAAGGAAGCTAGCTTATTATAGGAACCTCCGCAGATATATGGAATATCAAAGGAGGATTTTTTATGTCTAAATTTTTTGCAATCCAAACAAAAAACAGTTGGGACGAAGACGTTTTCCAACTGACCACCGGCGGTATCATTACCATCGTAGTACTGATCGTCGCACTGATCGCCATTGCGCTGTTTGTTCACAGCCGTAAAGATTCCCAGGTGCGTTCCACTAAACAGCTTGTATTTTCCGCTGTTGCAATGGCACTCGGAATCGTTACTTCCATGATTAAATTTTTTGATCTCCCGATGGGCGGTTCTATCACACTTTTCAGTATGTTGTTTATCGTATTGATCGGTTACTGGTACGGACCTGTCTCCGGAATTATGACTGCTGTTGCTTACGGTTTATTGCAGTTCGTCATTGATCCGGTATTTTACAGTATCCCACAGTTACTCGTTGATTATCCGCTCGCATTTGGTGCTCTCGGTCTTTCCGGATTCTTCCAGAATTCAAAACACGGTCTGATCAAAGGTTATATTGTCGGTGTGTTGGGAAGATATGTTTTTGCATTCTTATCAGGACTTTTGTTCTTTGCGGCTTACGCCGAGGGAACCGGTATGAGTGCTCCGGTTTATTCCTTAGCTTACAACGGTTTTTATCTGATACCGGAAGCGATTGTGACTTTGATTGTCATTGCAATTCCTGCAGTAGATAAAGCCTTAAAACACGTTAAAAAAATGGCTTGCGAGTAGCAAGCCATTTCCTTTTTTTATTTTCTTACAGTGACATATCATTCTTCAATTCATCAAATATCTCCTGCGTCTTTTCATCCGTATCCGCCGAGAAAATATATCTTCCGTCCTCCGCCTGGATCAGGATAAACAAGTGATTCTGCGGATTCAGATTCAAGCTGCAATTTCCAAGACCTGACACATCGTACACGCCGCAGGAAAGATTATCCATTCCCGTTCCGACTACTTTCGTTGCCTTTGGCAACTCCGTCAGCAGCATTGCCGTTTGTATTTCGTCTGTATCTACCGTATATTTCGCACGCACCTGTCCTGCCTCTAACACACCATCCTCATACTCTAAAACCAGCGGTGTAGACTGTACCTTCAACCGGTATCCCCCGAATCCGAATACAAAGATTAATGCAACCACTGCCAATACGGACAAAAATTTTCCCATCGGTTTTGCATGGTTGATACAGGTTCCGATACCGATTCTCTTCTCCGCCGTCAAGCGTTCGTCTTTTGGGTTGTTGTAAAACACACCGTATTTCCACAAATCGTCAATTTGCTTTAACGTCGGGTCCAATGTCATATATTGATTTTTTTCTTTTAAATTCTTTATCTTTGCATTTGCCGATATATATGGAATATAGGTAACTGTTGCCGCCAACACAATCAACAGCATCCACAACAGCATTTTGATGGATACCCAGTTTGACAGATAAACCGCAACCGGTGCTACCGCTAAGACCAGACAAAGTGTCACCAATGACGTGAGGTAACTTTTCTGTACTCTTTTAATCTCTTCGTTGTCCATTGCCTCATCCGGTATGGTTACCGCAAAAATCGCCTGTTCTCTCGGATCTTTCTCGCCCCGCATTTTAAAAAACTGAACCAGCAGGACTGCGTAATAACAAACCGCAATAATGATATTAGAATTCATATGCTTTCTCCTTCATATATGCCTTATAATTGTACATCTCTCCATCAGCTCTCTTGATCGTCTCGCGGATATCTACATCCTGTTCCTCGTCAAACCGGGCATATCCCGAAGCCACCGACATCTTATTTTCAAAAAATGTTCCGTTCAATCCCTCGATACGGCTGTTCATTTCAGCCTGCAATTCCAGAAACCGTGCCTGATCCATATCACTTACCACAGCACAGAACTCGTCACCGCCTATGCGGTACACCCGTCCGAAAATGCCAAAGACATCCTGGATAATTTCACTGCATACTATAATATAGTAATCACCCATCGCATGTCCATGCTTATCATTAAAATATTTTAGATTATTCAAATCAAACATAATGACCGCATGATCGGTTGTCGCCTCAAAACAGGACATATTTCTCTCAAACGCCGTACGATTGGACAGCTTTGTCATCTCATCATGCAATGCCTTCTCGGAAACAATCTCGAACTGCTCGCCCAGATGAATCAATTTGACCGAATCCCGGAATGCAAGACACAACAGCAGAAGAATCCAGATTAAAATTGTCACCCTGCTGATCTGCGCAGAATCGACTGCCTCCACCGCATAGGAATTGTGGACATCCGCCATAACGGACACTGCTACTGCAATCTCACTTACCAAGACCAGTACTTTTTCTGTCTTCTCCTCGGCATTGCCGTGTAAGATTCCTTTGACCAGTACCATTCCGATCCACAGACCGGCAAATGCATAAAGTGTATGTACTGCGGCAACCGATTCGTAATAATCCAAAATTCCCGTAAACTGCAATACTGTGGTCGCCGCCAGCAGTATGAAACTCAAAATACAAATTATATCATAACTTCTGCTCTTGCCCCTGTACCAAAGATTTTTCACAAACGATACAATCGGTACAAGCATCAGTTGCAAGATAATATACGGGATTCTGCTCCCCTGTACATTCTGTGCAAACAGCAGACTCACCACCTGTGTTTCCAACATACTCCAGCAACCGATATTAATCGTAAAAAGCCCCAGCCAGATCACATATTGTTCTAAATGAAGCTGGTTTTTGAAAAATGCATAACAGAGCAGGATTGTAAGTCCTAAAAACACCAAGATAATGGAAATCAATAATGCCACTGACTTCCTTGTAATAATCTCCGTGACGATATTGGCTTTATCCCCGTAAACCATATCGGGAATATCGACTTCCTGCTCCGAATAAACCGGTGTCAGCTCTATCTTTAGCTGTTTTCCCGCATAATTCTCCCGTAAATCAATAAAATTCCAACTGGTTCCCGGCGTCTTACTCGTTTTTTTGTATGCTTTTGGAATATCGAAACTATATACTAATTCCTCGTCGACATACGCTCTGATAATATGATGCCCCATAAAGAACACCACCGACTCACCGTCTTCTATCGTATCCGGGAGCTGCTTGCTCAGAGTAATCACATCCGCCCCGTTCCTTTCGACGCTCTCCGGCAAATTCTTATACTCTGTCTCTTTTCCGTTTAGCTCTATTGACCAGTCATTATTATAATTCTGTTTTTCTGCATTCGTTAAAACGTTGCCCTCATCTTTCGTATTGAGTACCATAACCAAGATAAAAACGATACCCACAATCAGTGCAACGCTGTATGTTTTTAAGAACTTCATATCTCACCCGTATTTATCGTTTGTTTATTATATGTATCTTATCATATTTTGCAAAATCTAACTACTACCAATCGTTCTTTTTTTGTCATTCTATTTTGATTGTAACACAGGATATTCCTTGATAGCAAAAACTCACAGACAACCTTCTCATCTGTGAGTCCTCAAATTCTGTTTTGTTAATCCAGTCCGCGGAATCTGGATAGAAATTCTTTTGTCTTGGCGCTCTGCGGATTGTGGAATACCTCCTGTGCGGTTCCTTCCTCCTCGATCACACCGTCCGCCATAAAAATGACATGGCTGGAAATATCTCTGGCAAATGCCATCTCATGTGTAACGACGATCATCGTCAAGCCTTCTTCTGCCAGTTGTTTCATAATTTCCAAGACCTCACCGACCATCTGCGGATCCAATGCCGAAGTCGGCTCATCGAACAACAGTATCTCCGGCTCCATCGCCAACGCTCTGGCAATGGCAACCCTCTGTTTTTGTCCGCCCGAAAGTTGTCTCGGTTTTGCCTTAATATAACTATCCATGCCTACCTTTTTGAGATAGAACAGTGCTTTTTCCTCTGCTTCTTCTTTTTTCTTGCCGGCAACCTTGATCTGACCTACCATGCAATTCTCCAGAACCGTCATGTTGTTAAAAAGATTAAAGCTCTGAAATACCATTCCTACTTTTGCTCTGTAAGCAGGAACATTAATCTTTGGATTTGTAATATCCTCATCGTGATAACGAATTTCTCCGCCTGTCGGTGTCTCTAAGAGGTTGATACAGCGAAGCATCGTTGATTTTCCGGAACCGGATGCACCGATAATAGAAACCACGTCTCCTTTGGAAACCTGAAAACTGATATCTTTTAGTACATCATGAGAACCAAAGGATTTCTCAAGATGAGAAACGGTCAATAATTCATTCTGTTCACTCATTATCTTGTCACCCTTTCCTCTCCAAGCTGTGTTCCGATTCCCATAACATCTACCAGCTCATAGTTATCTGCACCATCCATCTTCTTCTCCCACAACAGTAAGAGTTTTGATGTCAGGACTGTCATCGTCAGGTAAATCAACATGACAATCGTTGCAGATTCAAAATAGGTATACAATGCTCCCGCAACACTCTTGTGTACAAAGAACAAATCTACAATACTGATAATGGACAGTACCGAGGTATCCTTAATGTTAATGATCAGGTTATTTCCGATCTGCGGCAAGATATTGCGGAATGCCTGCGGCAGGATGACGTTGGTCATCGTCTGGAAATGTGTCATACCGATTGCTTTGGCACCTTCCGTCTGTCCCGGATCTACGGAAATGATTCCGCCTCGGACAGACTCTGCCATATATGCACCCGTGTTAATGGACACAATGAGGAAAGCAGACTGCCACATTCCCATCTGCACACCGAAAATCTGCGAGATACCGTAATAGATAAATACAGCCTGTACGATCATCGGCGTACCGCGGAATACTTCCACGTAGATTTTTAAAATTACTTTTACAATTTTTAATAAGATACGTTTTATCAGGGAGTCTCTTTGTTTATCCACCGGAATCGTCTGTACGATTCCTACCAAAAATCCGATAATACAACCGATAATCGTGGATACCAACGCGATGAGCAAGGTGGTTCCGGCACCCTTCAGATAAGAAGTGCCGTACTCTTGCAAAAGATACACGATTCTCTCCCAGAAGTTCATATTTGATATCACGTTAATTAGCCCCTTTATTATTCATTTGACAACGGCTGTGCTTTGATTGCCGCTTCCATCATGGAATCATACTCTTCTACTGTCATGTTTTTCAAAACGCCGTTGATTTTCTCTAACAATTCTGTGTTTCCTTTTTTTACGGAAATACCGATATTAATATCCTCATCTGATACTTTGTAGTTATCCTCTGTGTCTGTGAAATCCAAAATCTTCATATCCGGGTAAGCGATAACCGCTGCTTTTGCTGTCGGAATATCGGTTGCAACCAGATCAACACGTCCGCTGTTCAATGCAACTAACATTGCCGGTGCGGATTCCTGTGCAGGCTGGATGTCTGCGTCCTTAATCTGTGGAAGGCAGTTGTCATACCAGATTGTTCCCAACTGTGATGTACAAGTTGCTCCTGCCAGATCACTGATACCTGCTGCGTTTGCATACTTACCGTC
>CAKRJK010000069.1 GCA_934351705.1 uncultured Lachnospiraceae bacterium | reverse complement strand
TGAGAGGAAAGACTTTCCCCCGCCACGCGACTGCTTCCGCAGGAAACAAGCGCGGCAAATGCCGTTTTCCGTCCCGAATTTTTGAGACAATATTTTGAAGGATACACATTATATTAATATGTTGTTTTTCACAGGCAACTAACAATTCGCCAAATGTTTCTGGTGCTTGCCACTCATTAATTACTGGAGTCTGCTTTAAAAGTATCCACGGAGCATTAATTGGAGCAGAGATTCTCGTTTCTGATAGGTGTTTTCCCCATTGCGTATAGTGCTCAATGTTACCCGTTAAAGATTTGAAGCATTTTACATAATACACAAACGGGTTGCTTTTATAAACATCTAATTCCGCTATGCCATATCTGCAATCAGTACTCTCCCACTGCATAAAGGTAACCGTATCTTCAGAGAAAGCAAATTGCATTTCCAATATATTGCTTAAAGTAAATTCTGGAAGTTCAAATAGTTCCGTGTCTGTGACCAGTTGTCCTCTTGCAGCTAATTCAAGCCAATTAATCGTTCTTTTTACATGGTATATCAATCGTTCATCGATATTATATGGTTCTGGCTGAAAAGCAGAAAGTGTATTTACCTCAAGGCACAGTGCTCCTTTTCTCCACAGCCCATTCCCTTCGACTTTAGAGTTGTTAGCCTGATGATATAATGTAACCATTATACTGTCTCTTACATCAGGATATACTTTTATCTTTCCTTTTGGGTAGTTAGGGTCAACGATAATATACCACTTGGATACCTGTGGGAAATACTTTGTTTTATAATCAATTGTTATACCCAAATGCAAATACCAAACATTTAATTTTTCATCAAAATCCCATTCGTCTATTATTTCAACCTGCGGCAAGGAGTCTAATGCTCTTCGTGCCTGATTAAGTTTACTTAGTACTTGTTTTGCTTCCATTTATGCGAATCTTCCTTCTGGAACAGCAGATGATTTTTCGGTACGATGTGTAAACCCCGCTGAAGAATTATTCTTTGAAGGTTCAGGAGCAGCTGGGAATTCACCTCCGAATAATTCTCTCCATTTGCATACACTATCATATAATTTATCATTATCAAAGGCTTCTCGGGCGATTTTAGCGGCTTTGCAAACTGTATCATAAAAATCCGAGTATTCGTCGTCCGTAATCCTTGCAAAAACATCATGCTCAGGAACACCTCTATCAGCTAAGAGCGGTTTTGTTGGGTATTGAGAAGCCATGTTTTCGAGTGTCTATACAACTCCCTCGGCAACACTGGTTATGCCGTCTGGACAGCAATCGCCAATAAAATGTTCAAGCGGATAGCTCTTTGGATGTTTCATATCTGGATATTGTGTCTTGCGCCACCATTTAAGTGCTTTGACAACATTAACATAGTGCGTATTGCAATTTCTATTTTTTTCAGCCGTCCATCGTATTTGCTCAAGCGGATGTGTCTTATCCCATTTCTCTGCTTCACGGTTCATAATCTCATAGCGCAGCGTCCTTGCCGCCTCCTCTGTCGTCATTCCGAGTTCCTTTGCCTTTGCCGGAACATCCACCGCAAAGGTGCGGCAGGCAATCCCTTCCCGCTTGCAAAGCTCCTCCACAAACCTCATATCCCGTCGGCTTTCCTCGCCTCTGATCCCGTGTTCGATATGAATGACCTGCAATTCAAAGTCCAGCAATTCTCTTAATTTTGACAACACGAACAGCATACAGACGGAATCCGCTCCGCCCGATACTCCCGCAAGGATCCTGTCCCCTGCTTCTATCATATGTTGTTTTTCTATGAATTGCCGTACTTTTTCTATCATTATTTCTCCCAGATTCCCACCGTCAATACTGTCATATCATCCGGTACTTTTCCGCCTGTATACAATAAGACTCTCTCTAAAATTTCTTTTGCCAGCCTGCCCGGATTATTGGTTTGTATATTCTCGATCATCTCTCCCAATGTCTCTTCGGGATTTTGCACTTGCAGATATTCTAGCACACCATCGGACAGCATGACAAGGATTTCCCCGTCTTCTAACTGTTTTTTTATTCCGTCGATTTCCATTTTGTTTGACACGCCGACCGGCAGGCTTGTTGACAGCAGACATTCGACGCTGTCCTTTCTTTTGATATAGGTTGCCGCCGCTCCGACCTTATAAAATTCCGCACTTCCGTCATAGAGATTGACCGACGCCACATCAATCGTGGAAAAAACATCATCCTCGCCGTGAATGACCATTGCCGAATTCATCATCCGGATTGCCGTCTCTTTTGAAAAACCCGCCTCTAAAAATTTTTCAATCAGTTCTATAACTGTCTCACTCTCTTTGCACGCCTCCATACCCGAACCCATTCCGTCCGAGAGGCTCATAACCACCTGTCCGTTCTCAAGATTCAGAAAAGAAAAATTATCTCCCGAAACCACCGCTCCGTCTTTGGTCAGCCTCGCCACTCCGTGAATTGCATGATACGTGGTATCCTCCTCAAAAACAACCTTTGTCTCATCCTGCCCGATCAGATTTCTGCTGTCTTTATGCTGTATCATCTGCATATCCATTCCGCGGCTTACCGCCTCTTTGTACTCTTTGATCGGAAGACAGCCGTTTTTTGTATGCACGCGTGTCACAAGCTGCTTTCTTCCGTTTTGTTTTTGGTACAAATGGATTTCCGTAATATAGAATCCCCGGTCTTTTGCAAGAAAACGGATCTGTGCAAGCCGTGCTTTTTCCTCCCGGTTCAGACACACGTATTCTTTCGCACAATCCTCCATGATAAACGCCATCGCGTCAAGCTGTTCTGCAATGACTTCCCGATTCTCCAGCAGTCTTGTGTACCATGCCATATTTACCTTTGTCCGCTCAAAAATCCGGATTGCCTCTTTTGTAATATCGTCCACATACGGACAATGTTCCCGCATCCGCTGTTCATATTCTTTTTCAGCCTGTCCGAATTTTTCTATTGAGGTGATCAGATTTTCCAACAGATTTCCGACCGGACTGTTTTCCTCCCAGCAAAGCTGGCACATATTACAGGACACACAGATTTTTCCGGCAATCTCGTTTTGAACCTGTCCGACCTCATCCGAAAACATTTCATCACGGCTGCTCATCTTTGCAAACGCCTGCGACAATCCGTTGAACGATTCCGCATATGTCAAAAGACGCTGCTCTTTTTCCTCTTCCTCCCGCTCTTTTACAATCTGAGAGATTTCCTTTCCGTGAAGAATCATATGTAACAAACGGTTACCCAGCACCACGACTCCGTATATGAATACCGCTTCTAATACATCCGTCAAAAGATAGCCTCGCCCTCTTACTGTGAGCAGGCCTCCCCCGACGGAGATCAAAAAGGTAATCCCCGATGCCGCAATTGCCGCATACTGCACTCTGCAATTTTTGTTTACCCATTCTATCATCTGGATCGTCAATGCCACAGCGACCACCGCGATTCCGTATTTTGCAAGCTGCGTGATCGGCAGGAATACTGCCATACCCAGATAAACAGAAGCCAACGCCAAAAAGCGTTTTTCTGTTTCCAGATAAAGAATGGTAAAATAGGCTACAATAAACGGATAGTATTCCGTGATTCCGACTTTGCACAGCAGCATTGCCACCACGCATAAAATAATGTCTTTTGTCTTAATTCTTTTCATAATAAAAACCTCCAATCTGTTTGTCCCGATTTCGGGCGACTGGAGGTTATTATAAATTTCTCTGATTGCGATGTTTGTCAAAGCAAGGTTTGGTTTTAAAAAACTTTTCCCTATAATTTTACTTAGAAACGCGTATTTATGGGGTTTTAGGCACTTCATTCTTTTGAAGCGGCTCACTTTCACTGTCTAAGAATTGCAGTCCGATACTCTGCGGTCCACAGTTGCACGCAACCGCAGCACTTACCGTATTTACCATAATATGTTCAAATTCCGCATATTTGCTGATCTCTGCAAGAATCATTTCCTGATTCTCATAAGAACAGCCCGATACACTTAAGATTAAAAGGTCTTTTTGCGGATTTGCCTTTTTGAGTACCGCCTTGATGTATCTTTTATAGCATTCTTCTAATTTGCCCACACGCAAAAATGCAATTTTTTGTTCTCCGTATACAATGCGGAACATTAAGTGCAGTGAGAAGACATCACACATTTTGTTCACCCACTTCTTAATTCTGTGAGCCCTGTATAAAGAATCGGATTCCGCTACCAGAAAACTGGTATTAATCTGTTTTTGCAATTTTTGAATCTCGGCACTGATCTGTTCAAGTGTCTTTCCCTCTTTTGCCAGCTTTGCCGCATGCAGGACAAGAATACTCAAACCACCCGAAAACTGCTCCGTGTCATATACAAAAACCCGGTCGCAGTGCTTGGCTGCCTCCACCGCATTTTCGCAGCATCTTCCCAGCTTGGAACCGGTCGCCAGATGGAGGATTGGCAAGCCCTTCTTGAGATGCTTGTTAAAAAATCCCGCGTATTCTTCTTTTGACGGTGCCTCCGCTCTCGGAAATTGATTACGCGATGCCACATAATCCAATACGTTTTTGGAAGTAATCTCGCGTTCACTCCGATACTCATATCCTCCTGCCAGGATACTGTAATGAACCTCTTCCACTTCTAATTCCCGCAAAACTGCCTCCGATAAATCGCAGACACAGTCTGTTGTGATCATCACTTTTCTCGATTTATCCATCATGTGAATATCCTTTCTCTTACGCTCGCCAGTTGCATTTTTGCCTCTTCAAAATCAAAGCCGTCTACCGCTTTCTGCGTCTTTTGCATACAAAGCTCCATTGCATGACCTTCATAGCAGAATACCTTTAACTCTTCGATTTTTTCAAGAGCCACCTCAACATCAAACTCTTCCAAAGCCTTTGCGAGTTCGTCAAACCGCTCTTTTAACTCCTCTGTCGAAATCTCAATCTGCTCGATCTGGTCCTGTTCTTCTTTCGGAAGATGTTCCTGAATATCTTTTAACACTTCCCGATACATTTCAACCAGTTGTGTCTGATGTTTTTTCACAAACTCTTCATCCTGTTTTCCCGCAGCTTCTTCCATGTCTCTTGCCAATTCCGACAAGGCAACCGCACCCACGGTCAAAGAAGTACTTTTCAGTGCGTGTACCTTTACCGTATAATCCTGCCATGCTTTTATCTTATAACACATCTGAAGCATGGAAATGTTCTCTTCGCCGAGTTCCAGATAAGTACGCAACGCCTCAATGTAATTCTCTTCTCTTCCGTCAAAATACGGCAATGCTACCTCTTTATCTATCACTTGGAAATTTACCCGCGATAAAATCTTGTCATCCTTGACGATCTTTCCTGTCACGCTCTCATTGCGCATAATATACTCCTGCGGAATCCACTTTTTGAGAGCTCTCTCCAACTGTGAAATCTCAATCGGTTTTGCGACAAAATCCTGAAAACCTTTTGAGATAAACATTTCTCTTACGCCCTCAATCGCATTTGCTGTCAATGCGACAATCGGTACTTCCGATCTCCAGCCTCCGAAGTTTCTTATATGTTCTGCTGCCTCGACGCCATCCATGCCCGGCATCATGTGATCCATAAAGATCAGATCAAACTTCTGTTTTTCTACGAGGTTAATTGCCTCCTGACCGCTCTGGACAAGCGTTGTCTGAACCTGATAAGGTCCGAGCAGTCCTTTTGTTACCTTTAAGTTCATCGGGTTATCATCCACTACCAGAACCTTCGCCTTAGGTGCGATAAATACCTCCTTTTCCACTTCATTTTGTGAGGTAAGGTAATTCTTCTTATGATTAATCACATTTGCAATCGAAAGTGCATAAAACGGTTTGTATAAAACCTTAATGCCGGCAGGTAACTGCTGTCGGATTTCTTTGTCCATCACGACCACGACACTATATTTTTCTGACAGTTTATCAAAATATTCCTGTGCCGATAAATATTCTTCATAGGCGGTAAATGCTATCACTGTTTCCGGATTTTTACCTTCCATATTGCGTTGAAACTCTTCTATATTCAGATATTCTGTTGTCTTTACTCCCAAATCTGTCATCAGATGGACAAACAGCTTACGATACCATAGATTGGTCTGCTCATTTTCATATCTTGTAATGGCAAGATAAGTGAGTGCCTCCATCTTATCGGCTTCCTGTATCTGGATACATGGTGTCTGCTTATGTATTCTCTGCGGAATGGTAAAGCGAAATTCACTTCCCTTGCCGTACTCACTTTCCACATAAAAGAAACCATCCATCATATCCACGATTCTCTGGCAGATTGCAAGCCCGAGTCCTGTTCCCTCGATCTTTCGATTCTTCTTTGTATCCACCTGCTGAAAACTCTGGAACAATTTTTCGATATTCTGCTGTTTGATACCGATTCCGGTATCCTTTACCGATACGGTCAGATTAATCCCCGTCGCTGTATCTCTCTTTCGGATTTTGAGAAGAACCGCTCCCTCTTCCGTGAACTTAATCGCATTGGTCATGAGATTGATAATGACCTGCTTGATTCGCAAATCATCTCCTATCAATTCACTCGGAATATTCGGATCGCAGTCTATAATCAGTTCCAGATTTTTATTCCCTTTTCGTGCCATCGCAAGCACGATAATATCATTGAGCATAGAGCAGAAATTGTACGGCTCGTTGTTCAACTGCATTTTTCCTGACTCTATCTTTGAAAAATCAAGAATATCATTGATGATTCCCAAAAGACTTTTTCCCGCGCTCTGAATACTCTGCGCATACTCTCTCGACTCGTCCGAGAGTGTTGTATCCCTCAGCATCAGTTCGGTCATACCGCATACGGAATTCATCGGCGTACGAATCTCATGTGACATATTTGCGAGGAACTCGTCTTTGCTCACCTGTGCCTTTAACAACTGTTCATTCTGGTGTTCATTTTCTTCCTGTCGTTTGCTGTACTCATGCGAAACATAGGCACAACTCAACAGACCGGCATTCGTACAAAGAACTACCAGCCAGAAATACGGCATCGGTATCATGGTTGTCACCATATCATAATAAAATACCAGACTGCACACAAACGAAATGTTTGTCGCTACAATAAAGAACAGACTGATCCGCTCTTCCATCACAACGCTGAACATAATGTCCGTGATCAGATAGATCAAAAAACCGAACGCCAGCGTACGCGTATTTTTTCCGATACAATAGGTTGCCAAAAAGGGAATCGTACAATAAATAAATAACGCTTTCTTCCGTTCCTTGACTCCGAACCGCACCGCAAGAACTACGCACGTAAAAAAAATCGCCCAAAAAATCGTATGGCGATATTCTCTTTGTGAACAGTTCTCATCTGCATATAAGATATGTAGAAGAAAGAACATTAACATCTCTACT
>CAKRJK010000068.1 GCA_934351705.1 uncultured Lachnospiraceae bacterium | reverse complement strand
CCGGCGGTTCTGCCGGACGCGAGGGTGCCGCATTACAGCTCGGAGGAAGTATCGGTGCTTCGCTTGGAAAATTATTTCATTTTAATGATCGTGACCGCCACGTCATGATCATGTGCGGAATGTCCGCTGCGTTTTCCTCTCTGTTCGGTACACCGATGGCAGCCGCCATCTTTTCGATTGAGGTGGTAAGCGTCGGTATCATGCACTATTCCGCACTGGTGCCGTGTGTGATCTCCTCCCTTGTAGCAAGAGGTGTCGCAGCACATATGGGAATCGTACCGGACACTTTTTATTTAAAGAGTATTCCCGCTTTTTCCGTAAAACACGCAGGACTTGTGGCAATCCTTGCCATCCTTTGTGCCTTAGTCAGTATCCTGTTCTGTATCTTACTGCACCGCACAGAGTCCCTTTTCAAAAAAATATTTCCGAATCGTTACCTCCGTGTATTTGCCGGCGGTTGTCTGATTGTGATTTTTACTTTGCTTGTGGGAAATCAAAGCTACAACGGCTCTGGTATCCTCATGTTATCGGATTGCTTTGCGGGCAAAAAAATCCCCGCTCTCTCCTTTTTACTGAAAATGATTTTTACTGCGGTCACACTTGCCGCAGGCTATAAGGGCGGTGAAATCGTGCCTTCCTTTTTTATCGGCGGAACCTTCGGATACTTATTCGGAACCCTCATCGGATTTTCCCCGTCACTCGCCGCAGCAGTCGGTATGGTGTCGGTTTTCTGCGGTGTGACAAACTGTCCGATCACCTCGCTCTTAATCAGCTTTGAACTGTTCGGTTATAACGGAATGCCGTTTTTCCTGCTTGCGGCAGCTCTCAGCTACATGCTTTCCGGCTACTACGGATTATATCTGAATCAAAAAATCATTTACTCAAAATACAAAACCGAATACATCAACCGCAAAACTCATTAACTAATCTACTTACCAACACAATTTAGACTATCTCCTATTTCCACAGCCTAAATTGTCCGCGTGAGAACTCCGTTCGAGAATGACATTTACAAAACTTTTGTGTGGAATTTAATAGGCATCCGAACAAAACGTAACGGCAGCAACAGACTGTCTGAGACACGAATGTGTCGAGTTTCTGTTGCTGCCGTTTTATAACGTCTGTTCGGACGCCTATTTCATTCCACTAAAAAGTTTTTGTTTTGTCATTCTCAAACGGAGTTCTCACGCGGACCCACAACCTGCCGTAAAATCACTGGCAACTAGATAAGCAAATCCGTCTTCTCCTTACTCTCATCAATCTTCGCCATAAGCCTCTTGCAAGGAATACTGATCACAAGACCGATAATCAGAGAAATCACAATATAAACTCCCAAGCCTAACAGGTAATGCCAATAATCGTTTTGATACAATCCTCCGATGGTCTCTCTCGCCGCTCCCATCGCGTAGGCAAACGGCATATACTCATAGAGTACCTGGAAAAATTTTGGTAATACTTCGATTGGGAAGGTACCGCCGCTTCCCGCAACCTGCACTACCATAAGTACTACGACAATCGCTTCTCCGATATTTCCGAATGCATAAGTCAAAGCGTAAGAAATCATGGTAAATGCAAACGCTGTCACAGACATCGCAAACCAGAACCGGAGCGGATACTTACATTGGATTCCCACGAAGAACAGTGAACCCAATACCGTGATCAATACCTGCAACTGTCCGATCAGGTAAAAGACAATATATCTTCCGAAAAACTTCTGATAATTCAAATATTTTCTCTCTCCCGGTAACTCCTCCACCTGTGTGTGCATAATCGCTACTAAGATCAACGCTCCTACCCAGCAGGATAACACAATGTAGAACGGTGCTGTCGCAGAACCGTTATTCTTAATCTCATAAATCGGCTCTGTATTGAGCTGTACCGGACTTGAGATGAAATCTGCTATTAACTGCGGATCTGTCTGTATCAGAGAAAGCAGTGTTGTGTATTGGTCATTCTGATTCAGTTCTTCAATGTCCGTGATCAGATTGTGGAGTTTTGCCTCCATCTCGATTGCCTCGTCACGGGATTTTACAAGACTTCCTTTTCCCATATTCATAACATCAGGATAACTTCCCAATGCAGATGCAACCGCTGAAATATTGTCGCCACTGAAGTTTAACAGGCTCTGTACTTCCGTAATGGAATTGCGGAGTGACGTCATCGTCGTTTTCATACGCGGACGCACCACCTGTGAATAGGTATCGGAAAGTTCCTTTGTCTGTTTCCGGCAGGCTTCAATCTCCTCCAGCAATGTCTTCTGGAGTGCCTTTGCGTCCTGTGAAGTCATTGTGCCTGCCTGCTCTAACTGATCTAAATCCGTCTGGATATTATTAAAATCCGCATTGACTGCATCAATTTTCGGTGCGATATTCGGATCCTGCCGATAGGCATCGTCCAGACCGTCCATTGACGTATTGAAGGATTTCTGCAATGCCTCTACCGCTACTTTCATCGTCTGTACCTGATCCGTGCTGACATTTCCCGTATTGGCAATACTGCCCAGCACCTCATCTACGGTACGGTAAAGTACATCCAACTGTGTATTCAGACTGCTCAGACCTGTCTCGATCATATCCGAGACAGAACCCACATTATCCGACACTCCGTTCGTGGAACTCTGTGCATTATTCGCCATATCCCTGCTGGTTTTAAACATGGAATCCAACTGCTCGGTCACCAGCTCTCCGGCGTCCATCAGGCTGTTTGCCGAATCAATCAGACTGATGTAAGAATCCAGGATTGCAATACAGGTCTGTACGTCATTGTCCAGAGTCTTGAGTTTTCCCAATGCCGCCGATGTGAGCGTTCCGCCCGAATCGGTCGTGATCACATAATCACTCAGAGTGATCATGGACTGTGCGATGGTTGACACAAATGCACTGTTGACCTCTTTTTGTATGGTTGTTTTTACTTTTCCGGTAATCTTCGGTGCAATGGCATTCTTTTTCTCATTTTCATAATAGACGATCGTCGGATGTTCCACATCACCGCCGAGGAAACTGATCAGATCCTCTGTGAATTTTTCGTCAATGACAAGTGCCGCATAGTAATTGCCCGCATGCACTCCGTCCACTGCCTCCTCCGGCGTGTCGGTAAATACCCATCCAATCGTGTCGTTTGATTTCAGATTGGATACAATCATATCTCCGATGTTGAACTCGGCACCTTCCATCTCTGTTCCCAGATCGGCATTCGCAACTGCGACATTTAAGTGCTTTGTGGATTCGCTGCCGTACGGGTCCCAGTTGGAAAGCGTGTTAAACCATGCGTACAAACACGGAATGACCGCCAATCCCATAATTACCACAACCGCAACGACGTTCGTTGCCAGTCGTTTTGCATCTGAGGCAAAAATTCTAAGAATGTTCTTCATGATTTTCTACCTCCTCTTCACTGTCCTGCTCTGATTTTGATTTCATTTTTGCAAATACTCTTTCTCTCTCCTCAAGCAGTCTCTCTTTTTCCTCGAGAATTCTTTCTTTTTCTTCTAATATATTTGCCGTAATACGTTCTTTGCTGTTCTGGAGATTTTCGACGATCCGCTTTCTGTTTTCCTCCATCTTCTCGTCAATCTCATCCAACCGCTCTGTCAGACTGTCTCCCGCACTCTCGATATTTTCCCCGATCAGATTCTGATTCTCTGCATGCTCGTCGGAGATCATACCAAACTCCTTCATCTTAGCCATGACCTTGTAATCGGTAAACTCAACATACATCAGATAAAATGCGATTCCGAACAGTGAAATAATCCAAAGTATCAAAAAGATAAGTTTGGAACCGTCCGTAAAAAAGCACAACAGCAAAAATACAAGCGGTAACAAAATATTGATTTTTAATCCCACCGATATTTTCTTTTGATTTTTGACATGGAGATCCTGCTGATATTTGACAAAGCCATCTACCATTTCTCTGTATTCTTTCTTTTCGCTCATATCACACCTCCTACATCATCTCTGTGTCTTCCATACGCTCTTCCATGTAGTGATTGAGTTCCTCAAACGGTTTGCGTATCCACAGACCGATCAACAGTCCTACAACAATGAAAATAGAAAGTTTTAACAGATAAATCACCAAATCATATTCATAAATTCCCGAAATACATTCTCTCATCGCATTGATCGCGTATGGGAACGGGAAGAAAATATAAACCCTCTGGAAAAATTCCGGTAACAGCTCAATCGGATAAGTACCGCTCGAACCCGCAATCTGTAAAACGACAATAACAACAACCGCCGCTTTTCCGACATCTCCGAAAGCAACCACTAAGGAATAGATAAAGATGGTAAATACAAAACTTGTAAATGCCGATACCGCCCAGAATAAAAACGGATGCTCACACTGTACTTTTAAGATATATAAATCTCCAAGCACCGTGATCAAGGTCTGTATCTGTCCTAACAAAAAGTAGATTGCATATCTTCCGAAAAACAGTTCATACGGCTTTGCACCCGGATATTTTGCAGCCGTCGGTTTTACCCGCACGATTGCCGCAAGAATGATCACGCCTACCCAGATTGCAAGTACGGTATAAAACGGGGTAACCGCAGAACCGTAATTCTCAATCGGATAAACCGCCTCTGTCTGAATGTTGACCGGCTCCGAGAAGAACTCCGCATACATCTTAGGATCGCCCGAGAGTGTTGCCATGATGATCTGGACCTTCTCGTCATCCCGTGCATTATCTATCTTCTCAAGCATAGCGGTCATCTTATCGCTCATCTTAAGAAGTGCATCCCTTGTCTTATCCAGACTGGTATTTGCGTATGACACTGTTGTCTGCAAAGCAGTGAACACATCTCCCATGCTGCCTAAGGTCTGCCCCATAGACATCATCAGATCACTTGCATTTCCGATGATCTGTGAAAGATTCTCAATACTCTCGTTCATAGATGGGATCAGATCATTATTCAGACTGTTCTGTAATTGCTGTACGCGGTCCATCGCACCGGCAAGCTGATCGAGCATAGCCTTTTGCTGTTGAGCGGCGGATTCCTGCACGTTGTTTTGGATTCCGCTCGTATCGATCGTACCCAGTACTTTCTCTAACTGTGCGACTGCCTGTGTCATATTGTTAATGTTTGTGATCGCCGCATTGATCTGCGGATCGGAAACCGCACCCGCTGACTGCAATGAGGTTGCCAGTGCATCCAGATCTTTGTTCAACTGTGCGCAATCCTTCATGGTCTTTTGTCCTGCCTCTGTAATCTGGCTGACATTTCCGCTGACCTGTGCAGCTTCTAATTGATTGTACATGACATTCAACAGGCTTTGCATACTCTGTAACGTCAGGTTGACCTGATTTTTGTAATCGTTCAAGGTTACCTGCGTCGTATTCATCTCGTTTTGTGCATTCTTAAGTGCATCCGAGCTTGCATTTGCATTCTGCTGAAGTCCGCTGACATCTTTTTTGGCACCCTCCATATTGGCGGACAACGCCGCATTGCTTTCGATGATGGAGTCAATGACATCCTCGTACTCTAACATCTGGCTGTTGATATGACGGATCTTTTCTACAAATCCGTCCACGCCGCCTTCGTTTTCCAGATCGCCCGCAAAGGCATTGGCATCTTCAAACAACATCTCTGTCATCACTTTGATAAACTGTTCGTTGACATTGCTCTGGATTTTTTCTACAACGGTATCACCGATCTTATTCGCAACAGGATTCTTCTTCTGGTTCTGATAGAAGTTGATTGCCGGTTGTTCCACGTCTTCGATAAACATATTGTACATACTATATGTAAAATCATCTGAAATCACAACAGCCGCATAGTAAGTACCGTCTTCTACACCGTCGATTGCCTCCTCTTTGTCTTTCACAAAATGCCATTCCACGGATTTGTTGCTTTTCAGCTCCTCGATAATGCTGTCACCGACATTGCGGTACTCGCCCTCTTCGTTTGTATAACCTTTATCCATCGAAACGGCTGCCAGCTTCAGTCCTGCCGTATTGCCATACGGATCCCAGTTGGAATAGATGTTAAACCATGCATACAATGCCGGTAAAAAGCAAACGCCTATGATGATAACCAACGCAAAAAACTGTTTTACCAGATGACGCATATCATCCTTAAAAATCCGTTTGATCGTCTTCATGTAAATCCTCCTTTTCCAAGTTCTATTTTGCAACACAATACCCAGTATGTTATCGCCATTGCCATATCACCTTATCTAGCAATTCCTTCGTCAGGGCCGGCAGGCCAACATCTGGGTATTCATTCACTTCTGTATTGATTATTCATAAAAATGCTGATTCATGTATCCATTATATACCCGAAAATCAGAAAAATCCATCCCTAAAAATGTGAATTTCTTTTTTCCTGTACGAAATCTTACAAAAAGCACGAAAAACCGCGCTGTTACGCCCGGTAAATCCCATACTTTATCTTGATCCGCTCCAATTTTCTGATGATTTTATCTCCAAACAGGAACATAAAGACCGCAGCCGTCGTCGCATGCATGGCATCATACGGAATGCCTGAAATATAAAACGGCTTCAACGCCTCAAACGTCACCTCTTTTGTCTCCATAAACTCCATCCCCATCATCATTGCCGCCAGATTCATAATTCCGCCGTAAATTACAAACACACTGAGAAACGTAAACACGGTCAGCGTAAGATGCGTAACCGGAATCTTTTTCGCCTCGTCCGCTCCTCCCGCATAAGTCTTTTGAAAGAAAAGTCCCGCAAAAAATCCCAAAATTCCCCAACAGAACATTTCCCACGGAGTCCACGGTCCCTGTCCCTGATAAAAATTCAGCATAAAGCGTGACAACGCACCGACTAAAAATCCCGCCTCCGGTCCGAGCGATACCCCCGCGATAATGACCAGCGCACTTCCCGCTTTGATGGGAACGGTCAGCGTACAAACCATATGAATACAGACCGTCAACGCACACATCATGGCAAGCAATACCAGTTCCCTCGCCTTCGGTCTTCTCTTTTCAAATACCAGAAAAAAAGGAATCATCGTAAGAAGAACCACCACCATGCTCATTGCCATATAATGACGGTTTCCGAACAGGTACACCTCTGTGGCGATCACAAGCGGTATTCCCACAAAAATTAAGATTGCCGCCGTGATCGTCCGCTTTTTCTCTGCCCGTTGTTTCCTTTCTACATTTTCAGTTCTTCGCATTTTTGTATTACCTCCGCACAGGTGAGTGCATCTTTCCAGTACTCTTTTGCCAGCCGGTTCGCCTGCGTCGTATAAAAATAATTTTCTTTAAAGAAGTCCTTCGGCTTTGCCTTGTTTACTAAAATTCCGTCAAACAGCATTCCGCAGGTATCCGCATACTCCGCACAAAAATTCAGATCATGCGACACCATCAGCACCG
>CAKRJK010000067.1 GCA_934351705.1 uncultured Lachnospiraceae bacterium | reverse complement strand
TCCAAATGAAAACGGATGGAGTGTGACGCTGAACGGCGAAAAGCAGAAGCTGGAAAACGGAGATTATGGGTTTATCAGTTTTCCTGTTCTGGCGGGAGAGTATGATCTGACGGTAAGATTCACTGCACCATTGCTGCGTCTTGGCGTAATCGTAAGTGTGATCAGTACACTGTTATTTACAGTTATTGTTATGATGCAAAAAAAACGGGAGAACATAAGGAGAAAAAATAAATGATAGATTTTAATGTTGCACCTTTTACAGGAAAAGAAACAGAATATATGCAGCAGGCTATTGCCAATGGAAAGCTTTGCGGAGACGGTCCGTTTACAAAAAAATGCTCTCAGCTGATGAAAGAACAGTTTCAGAGCAGACATTGTCTGCTGACCACCTCCTGTACGCATGCACTGGAGATGGCTGCATATCTGTGTGATATTCAGCCAGGAGATGAAGTCATTATGCCTGCATATACCTTTGTATCTACAGCAGATGCCTTTGTATTGAGAGGCGCAAAGATTGTATTTGTAGACATTGACCCAAAGACTATGAATATGGATGAAAAACTGATCGAGGGTGCCATCACAGAAAAAACCAGAGCAATTGTGCCGGTTCACTATGCCGGAGTAGCCTGTGCCATGGATGAGATTATGGCCATAGCCAAAAAACATAATCTGCTGGTAGTAGAGGATGCTGCGCAGGGAGTGAATGCATGGTATAAAGGAAAGGCACTGGGAACCATTGGTGACTTTGGCTGTTACAGCTTTCATGAGACAAAGAATTATACGATGGGAGAAGGGGGCGCACTGCTGTTTCAGGATGACTGTTATCAGGAAAAAGCAGAGATTCTCCGTGAAAAGGGAACGGACAGAAGTAAATTCTTCCGTGGTCAGGTAGATAAATATACCTGGGTGGATTTTGGTTCATCCTATTTGCCAAGTGATCTGAATGCGGCATATCTGTATGCACAATTAGAGATTGCGGACAAGATTAATGAAAGACGTCATCAAATCTGGAATCGCTATTATGACGAGTTTAAAATATTAAAAGATACCGGTAAGATAGACCTTCCGTATGTGCCGAAAGAATGCAAGCACAATGCACATATGTTTTATATTAAGGCGAAAGACCTGGAGGAGAGAACACGTCTGATCGCTTATATGAAAGAAAGAGGAATCCAGGCGGTGTTCCATTACATTCCGTTGCATACGGCACCGGCGGGTGACAGATACGGACGTTTTGTGGGAGAGGATTGTTATACGACAAAGGAGAGCGAGCGTATCCTTCGTTTGCCGATGTATTATGCTTTGACGGAAGAAGAACAGGAATTAGTGATCCGCACAGTCAAAGAGTTTTATGAGATGCAGTAGGTGAAAAATGAAAAAAATTGTAATTATTGGGGCAAATTCTTTTCAGAATCCCTTGATTTTAAAAGCAAAAGAGATGGGATATGAGACGCATGTGTTTGCGTGGCAGGATGGCTCGATCGGAGAGCGTACGGCAGATTATTTTTACCCGATCAGTATCGTAGAAAAAGAAAAAATTCTGGAAAAATGCAGGGAGATTAAACCGGACGCCGTGACGACGATCGCATCGGATCTGGCGAATATCACGGTGCAGTATGTGGCGTCAAGATTGGGACTGCCGGGCAACTCAGACGAGAACATCATCATTTCCACAAATAAATATGCTATGCGTCAGGCGTTGTTGGACGGTGGCGTGCCGACTCCGAAATTTGTAAAAGTATCGGAGCAGGATGATTTTGACAAGGCGACAAAGACAATGCAGTATCCGCTGATCGTCAAGCCGACAGACCGATCGGGAAGCCGTGGAATCACCAAAGTCGATACATTAAAGGAGATTCCCAAAGCAGTACAGTCGGCGGTAGAAAATGCATTTGAAAAGCATGCGATTATAGAAGAGTATTTCGAGGGAGAAGAGTATAGCTGCGAGTGTATTTCATATCAGGGGGAACACCACGTACTTGCAATTACAAAAAAATATACGACAGGTTATCCTCATTTTATCGAAACAGGTCATATGGAACCGGCATTACTTGATGAGGCGACGGTTCATCTGGTAGAGAAGGAGATCAAAAAAGCATTGGATGCACTTCGGGTTCAAAACGGAGCCTCCCACTCGGAATTTAAGATCACACCGGACGGCGAAGTGCGTATTATCGAAATCGGTTCCCGCATGGGCGGTGACTGTATCGGTTCCCATCTGGTTTGGCTGTCCACAGGTTATGACTTTGTGAAAATGGTCATTGACACAGCACTCGGTCAAAAGCCTTTGCTGCAAAGAGAACACAAACCGCAGTATGCGGGAATCCGCTTTATTTTTAATCAAAAGGATCTGGAAATTTACGAGGATATTAAAAAGAACCAACCACAGATTCTGAACTATGTAAGCGAAATTGAAAAGATCGGAGAACACGAAGTGGTTGACAGTTCTACAAGATTTGGGTATTTTATTATCGTTGCGGATAACAAAGAGCAGATAAAGGAAATATTGGAGCGATGAGAGAAAAGAAAAAGAGCAGTATTTTGCTGATTGTGGCATTGCAGCTTATAGTCGGAATTTATACCACGTCGGATGTGGCGGCAAAATATGCTTCGAAATATGAATTTTTATCGGTGGAATTTCTTCTGTGCTACGGACTGGAGATTGTAATTCTGGGAGTTTACGCAGTCCTGTGGCAGCAGATTATAAAACGGATTGATCTGTCCGTTGCCTACGCAAACCGGAGCATTGCCCTGTTGTGGTCCATGCTGTGGGCGGTTCTCTTTTTCGGAGAGACAGTGACGATCAAAAATATGATAGGAGTTATCGTTGTCATTCTGGGAACGATTATTGTAAATAAAGATGAATGAGATTATGAGTTGGATTTTTATGGTGCTTGCGGTTGTGATTTCTTCCTTCTCCCAGATTTTGCTCAAAAAGAGTGCGAATAAGGAGTATCACAGTGTCATCAGAGAATACCTGAATGTGTATGTGATCGTCGGTTACGGCATGATGGTGGCATCCACTATTTTGATGATTTTGGCATATCGTAATCTGGAATTTAAGAACGGTCCGGTCATTGAGTCGCTGGGATATATTCTGGTTATGTTTTTGAGTTTCGGCTTTTTCAAGGAGCCGATTACGAAGAAGAAAGTATGCGGAAATTTATTGATTTTGCTGGGGATATTTATTTTTTATTTATAGAAGACAATTTAAGAAATTATTAAAAAGAAAGAGATTGCACATCAAAGTATAAGATGTTACAATATTATTAATTACAATTAAGGAGGAACTTATCCAATGAGAACCTATTTGGTAACAGGAGGAGCCGGATTTATCGGTTCAAACTACATTCATTACATGTTCAAAAAATATGATAATGAAATCAGAATCATTAACGTAGACAAGCTCACTTATGCAGGAAATTTAGAGAATTTAAAAGACGTAGAGAATAGAGATAACTATACATTCGTACGTGCGGACATCTGTGACAGTGAAGTAATCAATAAAATCTTTGAGGAAAATGACATCGACAGAGTTGTTCATTTTGCAGCAGAGAGCCATGTAGACAGAAGTATCAAGAACCCGGAAGTCTTTGTAAAGACAAACGTATTGGGAACTTTGGTAATGTTAAATGCGGCAAAAGCAGCATGGGAGCTTCCGGACGGCGGATTCAAAGAGGGAAAGAAATTCCTTCACGTATCTACCGATGAGGTTTACGGTTCCTTGGAGGATGACGGAACTTATTTCTATGAGACAACTCCGTATGATCCACACAGCCCATATTCCGCAAGTAAAGCATCCTCTGATTTCCTGGTAAAATCTTATATGGATACTTACAAATTCCCGGCGAACATCACAAACTGTTCCAATAACTACGGACCATACCAGTTCCCGGAGAAATTAATTCCGTTGATCATCAACAATGCATTACAGGGAAAAGATCTTCCTGTATACGGCGACGGTAAAAATGTTCGTGACTGGTTATATGTAGAAGACCATGCAAAAGGAATCGACATGGTTCAGGAGCAGGGAAAATTATTCGAGACATACAATATCGGCGGTCACAATGAGAAACAGAATATCCAGATTATCCACATCATCTTAGATACTCTTCAGGAGATGCTTCCTGACGGTGATCCGAGAAAAGAATTGGTAAGCGAGAATCTGATCAAATATGTAACAGACCGTAAAGGACATGACAGACGTTATGCGATCGCACCGGATAAGATCAAAGCAGAGGTAGGCTGGTATCCGGAGACTATGTTTGAAGAGGGAATCAGAAAGACAATCAAATGGTTCTTTGAGAACGAAGAGTGGATGAAGAACGTAACCAGCGGTGATTATCAGAAGTATTATCAGGATATGTATAACAATAAATAAAAGATAAAAATTGCTGTATGATTCCGTCGAGGCAGAAGGCTGCCGGACGGACTGTCAGCTTAAAATGACATGTAAAGGAGACTATCAATTTCAATAGTCTCCTTTTGCTATTCTCAAGCCATTATGATAAAATAACAGTATCTACAAAACACAAAATATTGTTGAAAAGGACCGCTTAATGAAAAGAAAGAGAAGGATATTACAATCGCTTGATAAAGTGCTGCTGGGCTCGGTAACTGTGGTTTTTTTACTGCTTATCAGTTTGCTGCAATATATCTTTTCCAGTGAATATAAAGTGCCGTTTTATGTGCTGATCATTGTCATGCTTTTATGCTATGCTGTCTGTGTTGTAATTTACGCAGTCATGCACACTCAGGCAGAGAAAGAAAAAATCAGAGAATATCCGCGGGTCATTACAATCACCGGCATGGGGCAGTTTGTGATGGAACCGTCGGAACAATTCAAATATGGGATGTTGGTAACAATCTACTGGCTGGAAAGAGATGTGGAATATGCGATTGCCTGCGGTTATGTAGAAAACGTGCAGGATGATCAAAAAATAGTTGTCTGTGTCGAAGACTATGATGAAGAACAGATACGGAAATTAGACATTAAAATAACGCCAAAATCCTGCAAAAGAATTGTGATCAAGCCGTATGTCTTTAGAGACGCGGCATTATAGAAGGAGGAGCGAAATGAGCGAAGATAAGACGAAAGCCGTTGTGGCAAAGGTCCTCGATGATTTTCATGTGGTGCTGAATCGCGGACGTATTCACGGCGTACAAGAGGGCGATAAATATCAGATATACTATTTGGGCGATGAGGATATTATCGATCCGGAAACGAACAAATCGTTAGGCAAGCTGGAGTATATTGTGGGAGTTGGCAAGGTCACAAACGTGCAGAACAATATGTGCATTTTGGAATCCAGCGAATACGCAAAAGAGCGTACGAAAAAAATTGTCAAAAAAAGCAATCCGATGTTAATGAACGTATGGGGAGACGGTGCTACGACAGAAGAAACCATAGATCCGCCGGAATGGCTGGAATTTCAGAATCCGAAAAGAGGACAGTGGGCAAGATTGCTTAATTAGAGGAGATGTGTTATAATAAATTAGTATGTCAAAATTGACCATAAAATATTGAAATAAAAAACAGGAAAGTCAGGAGGATACGATATGAAAGGAATTATCTTAGCAGGAGGTGCGGGAACAAGATTATACCCGTTGACAAAAGCAATTTCAAAACAGATTATGCCAATCTATGATAAACCGATGATTTATTATCCGTTGTCAACATTGATGTTGGCGGGAATCAGAGAGGTGTTGATTATTTCTACACCGAGAGATCTGCCGGTATTTGAAGAATTATTAGGTGACGGAAGCCAGCTTGGAATGCGTTTTGAGTATGCAATCCAGGAAGAACCGCGCGGACTTGCGGATGCATTCATCATCGGAGAAGAGTTTATCGGTAACGATGCGGTTGCATTAGTGTTAGGAGATAATATTTTCTATGGACAGAGCTTCTCAAAGGTTCTCAGAAGCGCAGCAGAGCGTACAGAGAACGAAGGCGGAGCAACAATCTTTGGTTATTATGTAAAAGATCCGAGAGAGTACGGAGTTGTAGAGTTTGATGAGAACGGAAAAGCATTATCTATCGAAGAAAAACCGGCGAATCCAAAATCAAACTATGCAGTACCGGGATTGTATTTCTATGATAATAACGTAGTAGAGATTGCCAAAAACGTAAAACCGTCCGCACGAGGCGAAATCGAAATTACAAGTGTAAATAATGAGTATTTAGACAGAGGTGTTTTATCCGTGGAGACTTTGGGAAGAGGTTTTGCATGGCTGGATACCGGAAACCATGATATGCTTCTGGCAGCGGCAGACTTCGTGTCAGCATTCCAGAAACGTCAGGGATTATACATTTCCTGTATTGAAGAAATCGCATACAAACGCGGATTTATTGATGCAGAACAGTTGAAAAAATTAGCAGAGCCATTGCTGAAGACAGAATACGGACAATATCTGATGGATATTGCGAATGGATTATAGAGGAGGACCTTATGAAGAGAGTACTGGTAACGGGGGCAAACGGCTATATAGGAAGACATGTCGTTGAGAAATTATTGGAATTGGGAGCAGAGGTTTATGTTTCCGATTTTAATTATGACGGATTGGATGAAAGAGCAATTCGCACGACAACCCCGATTTTCGGACAGGACGAGAATTTGTTTGAAAAGTTAGGAAAGCCGGATGTATGTATTCATATGGCATGGAGAAACGGATTTGTACACAATGCGGATTCACACATTGTCGATCTGCCACAGCATTATGAATTTATCAAGAATATGCTTGATGGCGGATTGAAACAGATTGTCGTAATGGGTAGTATGCATGAAGTCGGATACTGGGAAGGTGCGATAGAAGAAACAACACCTTGCAATCCGAAATCATTATACGGAATCGCCAAAAATGCACTGCGTCAGGCGGTATTTTCTATGCCGGTTGAGGAAGATGTATGCCTGCAATGGGTAAGGGCATATTATATTTTGGGCGATGATTTGAAAAATAACTCCATTTTCTCAAGAATTATCAAAATGGAGCAGGAAGGTGCCGAGACATTTCCTTTTACCAGCGGAAAGAACAAGTTTGACTTTATTTCTGTGGACATGCTGGCAGAACAGATTGCCAAGACGGCATTGCAAAGAGAGATAGACGGAGTAATTAATTGTTGTACGGGAAATCCGGTATCGTTGGCGGATAAGGTAGAGGAATTTATTGCGGAGAATCATTTTAAAATCCGTCCGGAATACGGTGCATTTCCGGATCGTCCTTATGACTCACCGGGAGTATGGGGAGATCCAACCAAGATTAATGAGATTATAAAACAATACAAATAAAAATGGAGATAACAAAATGGGAAAGATCAAAGTAGAAACATGCCATATCGAAGGCTTA
>CAKRJK010000066.1 GCA_934351705.1 uncultured Lachnospiraceae bacterium | reverse complement strand
TGCGACATCAATGATTGTATCTACATCGGTGACTCCGAGGTCGACCTTCAGACCGCAGCGAATGCAAAGATTGACTGTATCAGTGTTTCATGGGGATTTAAAGGACGTGTTTTTCTGGAAAAAGAAGGAGCGCCCCACATTGTGGACACTCCGAAGGAAATCCTAGCATTCTTTGTTTAGGCATTTTTCAAGTTCTTTCCATGAACAGCGAATAATCTTTAATTTTTCGCGAATACAGCTATTTTGATAAATGCAATAGGATAATTTTTGAAAGCATTTCATAAGATAAAACCTCTTTTCTTTATCTTATGAAATGCTTTTTTCATTGATACTTACCTGCTTTTCGGAAACCAGATTTCTATTTTTGTACCTTCGCCGCTGTTGCTGATCAGTTCCATTGTCGCTCCGTGATTCTGCAATATATGTTTTACGATTGCAAGTCCGAGACCGGTTCCTCCCGTTGACTTTGAGCGGCTCTTATCGACACGGTAGAATCTTTCAAAGATTCTTTCCTGATGTTCCTTTGGTATGCCGATTCCGTTATCTTCCACACAAAGATAAATCTTTCCTTTTACCGGCTTTACGGTAACCTCCACTTTTCCGCCGTCATTATTGTAACGAATCGCATTGTCACAGAGATTGTAAACAACCTCTTCCAACATCTCTTTATTGCCCTCTAAGTAGGCATGACCGCCGGTTATCGAGATACTGATGTTGTGATTTTGAGCGGAAAATTGCAGCATATTCACGCAGTCCTCTGCGATCCGGTATAAATCAAGTTCCTCAAAGATCACTTCCTGCTCCGTGCTGTCTAACTGCGACAGACGGATGGTATCATTGATCAAGGTCAACAGCCTTTTTGCATTCTTGTGTATCTCACCCGCAAAACGAACGGTGTCCTCTTCGGTTGCCATTCCGTTTTGTATCAATTCCGAATAACCCGAAATTGCTGTCAAAGGCGTCTTTAATTCGTGCGATACGTTTGCCGTAAACTCCTGACGCATTTTTGCATTTTTTAAAATGTTCTCATGCTGTGTCTGAATCGTATTGATAAACGGCATCAACTCTTTATAGGTTGTAATATCCTCAAGATGATCCATATGCTGTGCAATCTGCTCAATCGGCCGTATCAGACTTTTTGTCAACAGATTCGCAAGCAGAATGCTGACAATAAACAAAACTACGACAAGTCCTGCTATCACGGGAATCGCACTGAAGAAAATTCCCCAGATACTTCCTGCCTCTTTCGCGACACGCAAAACGCTTTCCCCATCTAAAAGAATCGCATAATAAAAGGTATTCTTATCCATTGTATCTGAGGTGCGGATCGTTTTGCCGCTTCCGTTCTTGAATGCCTCCTGAATCTCTTCCCTATCCAAATGGTTTCCCATTTTTTTGATGTCTGCGTAACTGTCGTAGATGACTGTTCCGTCATTTTCTACGATGGTGATTCGCAGATTATTGATATTCGGATCATAAGAACCGTTTAAAATATTTTCCTTTGCCTCTGCACTTTTTAACATCTGTGCATAGGTTTTCAGTTCATCCATTACTTCATTTTTGAATAATTCATAAAAAACTACGGTAGATAAACACATAGCCAAGAGAATACCTACCGCAGAAATAATCAAAAATTGCAGATTAATTTTTTTCTTCATATTTTACTCCATCCGGTATCCCACATTTCGAACCGTCTTGATCCGTTTTCCGCTTTCCCCGAGTTTTTTTCTCAGGGTTTTGATGTGCATATCTAAGGTTCTGGATTCGCCTTCAAAATCCACGCCCCAGACTCTCTCCATGATCACATCTCTGGACAATACGATACCGGTATTTTGTATCATTAGTTTTAAAAGTTCAAACTCTTTGTATGTGAGCTCACAATCTTCCCTGTTGACGCTGACTTTGTGCTTTTCATTATCCACACAAATCTCACCCAGCTCAAGAAGTTTGGAATCCTCTATATTCATACTGCGGCGCAGCAATGCTTTTACACGGGATATTAATTCCATAACACCGAACGGCTTTGTCATATAATCATCCGCTCCGGCATCCAAGCCCTTTACCTTATCAATTTCTGTCGTCTTTGCGGTGACCATGATAATCGGTATCTTCTTTGTCTCGGAATTTTTTCTTAACTTCTTTAAAATCTCCATCCCGTCCTCATCGGGAAGCATAATATCCAGAATGATCAAATCCGGCTTTTTTTCATGTAAACAGTGATAAAAATCTTTTGCACACTCAAAATCGTTTACCGTGTAGCCACTGTTTTTCAATGAAAATGTTTCTATTTCCCGAATATTCACATCATCTTCTACAATATAAATCAGAGGCATCCTCTCACCTACTTTTTCTCTAGTTTGTATTTATTATAATACATCTTGTATAAGTTTTGGAACTCTTTATTTTCTTTTTTCTTAACTTCATTCAAGTATTCATGTGTCTCGAATCCGTCCTCCTCGGTCTGGATCAGACAAACTGCGATATTGGAGCAATGGTCTGCCACCCTCTCGTAATCTGTTAAAATATCCGATAATGATATTCCGAGTTCTATCGTACACTTTCCTTTTCTCAAACGCTTTACGTGATGATTCTTAATTTTTACATTCAGTTCATCAATGACTTCTTCCAAAGGCTCTACTTTTTCGGCAAGCATTGTATCGTCTGTCTCATATGCTTTGACAGAGATGCTCACAATCTCCTTTAATGCCTCTCCGTAAATGCGAAGTTCCTCCTCCGCCTTCGGAGAAAATTCCATGTCTTTTTCTTTCATCGCCATAACAGACTCTGCCAGATTTAATGCATGATCACTGATACGCTCAAAATCTCCCATACAGTGAAGCAGATTGGAAACCGTATGGTTGTCCTCATCCGACAAGGAATTACCGCTTAACTTCATAATGTAAGTTCCCAATTCATCTTCGTAATGGTCGATCATTTCCTCTAACCGGATTACTTCTTTTACCTTTTTCTTATCGTAATCTGTAAGAGCATCCACTGCCTGCACTAACGCACGCTGTGTCAGCTCCGCCATTTCGATTCCGACATTCCGGCACTGTGCAACAGCAAATGCCGGTTTCTCCAAGAAACGAACATCTAACAACTTTGTTGCATCTTCCATCTGCTCTTCTTTCTCTTCGTCTGTTTCACGAATCGTAAGCATTGCCAGTTTTACCAAAACATTTCCAAACGGCAGCAGTACAAGGGTAGCAACAACATTAAATAAACTATGGATGACCGCAATTCCCATTGGGTTCGCAACATCATTCAAAAATGCGAAATGCGCAAATGCATTTATCGAATAGAATATTACCATAAACAGTATCGTTCCGATAATATTAAAATACAAATGTATCAATGCCGCTCTTTTTGCATTTCTCTTTGCACCGATAGAAGAAATGATCGCGGTAACACAAGTTCCGATGTTTTGTCCCATGATAATCGGCAATGCCACACCGTAACTCATACTTCCCGTCAAACAAAGAGCCTGCAAAATTCCGACAGACGCAGAAGAACTCTGGATAATCGCCGTCAAAACAAGACCTGCCAACATACCCAGAATCGGATTTGTAAATATCATTAATATATTTGTAAATTCAGGAACATCCGCCAACGGTTTTACCGCATTGCTCATGGTATCCATACCGAACATCAAAACGGCAAATCCGAGCATAATCGATGCAATATCTCTTTTCTTGCTGTCTTTTGACATCATTAAGATGATGATTCCGATCAATGCTAAAATCGGTGAAAAAGAAGACGGCTTCAAAAGCTGTACAAAAAAGCTGTTACTCTCGATTCCCGTAAGACTCAGAATCCAGGAGGTAACGGTTGTACCGATATTTGCACCCATGATAATTCCCACTGCCTGAGACAGTTTCATAATTCCGGAATTGACAAAACCGACCACCATTACCGTCGTTGCGGATGACGACTGTATCACGGCGGTAACTCCGGCTCCTAATAATACGGCTTTGATGGGTGAGGAAGTCAGTTTTTCTAATATCTTTTCCAACTTTCCACCGGAAGTTCTGGCTAATCCGTCTCCCATGACATCCATTCCGTACAAAAATAAGGCTAATCCACCTATCATTGTCAATACATCAAAAAAGTCCATAATCTCTCCTCTTATACTTTACATATTTTACAGTTTCTATTTAGTCTGTTCCATTGTAGTTAGGGTATGTAAAATATAAGCAGTATTTATGTAAATTCTATGTAAATTTTGGACTAGTTGTGACGCATCAGGAAAAGCAATCCTCCAAACCATCCGACTACTATTCCACTGTATCCCGTAAATAAGACAAGATTTTCCACTGCTTTTTGCAGCTCCGGCTGTGTAAGCAGATTAACCAGTAAAACAACCGCTAACCCTGCCGCCAGCCAGATCACCACATTAAAAAACAAAAAAATGTGCATTTGTATTTCTTTGTTACATTTGTATTTTGAGCATTTCATCCATAGTTTTTTCATAGAGATCCCTCCCTAGCTTTCGTGTTTTCCTGTAATAGAAAAGATAACCCACTCCGCAATGTTTGTTGCGTGGTCACCGATTCTCTCCAAATATTTTGCAACCATCAAAAGGTCTGTTGCCTGTTCTCCTTTGTTTGCGTCTTTTTGAATTGCTTCAATCAGTTCTGCTTTTATCTCATCATATAAATTATCAATGACATCATCATTGGCGATGACTTTCTCCGCCTGCTCCTGATTTTTTTCTACATATGCCTCAATGCTTTTTACCAGCATGACCATCGTCTCTTTTGCCATCGTCTGTAAATGGCTGATATTGCAGATGTACGGTTTATCTGCCATCAGGATTGTCATCTCCGAAATGTCTGATGCATGGTCACCGATACGTTCCATATCCGTAATCATCTTTAAGGCTGCGGAAATCTGACGTAAATCTCTTGCCACCGGCTGCTGCTGTAATAAAAGTTTCAGACAAAGACTCTCGATTTCTTTTTCCTTTTCGTCAATCTCTTCATCGAATGCGACTACGTCTTTTGCTTTTTTTACATCCTGTTTAATGAGTGCGGTGATTGCCATTTCAATAGCCTCTTCAATCAGACTTCCCATATTGATTAACTCATTGTTAAGCTGCTCTAACTGTCTGTCGAAACGATTTCTCATTATCCGAACCTCCCTGTAATATAATCTTCTGTACGTTTATCTTTTGGCATGGAAAATACTTTTTCTGTATTTCCGTATTCAATCATTTCTCCCAATAGGAAAAATGCGGTTTTATCTGATACACGGGTTGCCTGCTGCATATTGTGGGTAACCATGATGATCGTGTACTTGTTTTTCAGTTCCACTACCAAATCTTCGATTTTGGAAGTGGAGATCGGATCTAAGGCGGAAGTCGGCTCATCCATCAGAATTACCTCCGGTTCTACCGCAAGGGCTCTGGCGATACAAAGTCTTTGCTGCTGTCCTCCCGAAAGACCTAACGCACTTTTTTTCAAGCGGTCTTTTAATTCATCCCAGATTGCGGCATTTTTTAAAGAACGCTCCACAATCTCATCCAATTCTTTCTTTCCGCGGATTCCATGTGTTCTCGGACCGTAAGCGATATTGTCATAAACGCTCATCGGAAACGGATTCGGCTTCTGGAATACCATTCCGACACGTTTTCTGAGTTTATTGACATCCATATTTCCGTAGATATCCTCGCCGTCCAGCTCTATTTTTCCTGTAACTTTACATCCTTCTACTAAATCATTCATACGGTTTAAACATTTTAGGAAAGTAGATTTTCCGCAGCCGGACGGACCGATAAAGGCGGTAATCTCATTTTCCGCAATATTCATTTGAATATCTTTTAATGCATGGAAATCTCCGTAATGAAGATTCAGATTTTCTATCTCGAATTTATTCATTGATTTCCTCCTATTTCTTGGTAAACTTCTTTGCTACAAAATTTGAAAGCATATTGATCAATACTACGATGACAAGCAGTACAACCGCTGTGGCATATGCCTGATCGGTATACAATCCCTCTTTGGAAAGACTGTACATATGGATTGCCAAAGTTCTTCCCGAACTCATGACACTCTTTGGTAATTCGGCTACCGTTCCAGCTGTATAAATCAAAGCTGCCGTTTCTCCTACGATTCTTCCGATTGCCAGAATCATACCGGCTAAAATTCCGGGTATGGCTGACGGAAGTACAATTTTAAATATTGTACGCAGCTTTCCGGCTCCTAATCCAAAACTTCCCTCCCGGAAAGAATTCGGTACGGAGAGCAATGCTTCTTCTGTTGTCCTCATGATGACCGGCAATACCATAATGGAAAGTGTCAATGCTCCTGCCATTAATGAGTATCCGCATTTCATGGTGGTTACAAAGAACAGCATACCGAAAAGTCCGTAGACAATGGATGGGATTCCTGAAAGTGTCTCTGTTGTAATCCGCACGATATTGACAAGTTTGTTTCCTTTTTTTGCATACTCTACAAGATAGATTGCAGAGAAAATACCGATCGGTCCCGCTATCAAAAGTGACAGTAATGTGATAATCAGCGTGTTGACGATCGCCGGCATCATCGATACATTTTCGGTGGTATACTTCAATTCAAAAAGGCTTGGTGTCAAATGCGGAATTCCTTTTATCAAAATGTAAAACAGAATAAATCCCAATACCAAGACGGTCGCCGTGATCGCCAGTTTTGTAATGATTGCCAGCAAAAGGGAACCGGGATGCCTTGTGTAGTTTTGCAGTTTTTGTTTTCTTGTTGTTTTGTTAATTGCCTGTTCCATATACTAATCCACCTTCTTTCTTTTTAAGACAGAAAAGAGCAGATTGATAATCAAAATAAATACAAACAATACAACGCCTGTTGCTATCAATGCTTCCCTGTGCAAATCGGTTGCGTATCCCATTTCAATGACAATGTTTGCTGTCATGGTACGGACACCTTTAAAAATACCCTGCGGCATTCGTGCCTGGTTTCCTGCTACCATGATCACCGCCATTGTCTCTCCGATGGCTCTTCCGATTCCGAGTACGATTCCTGCCATAATTCCCGATTTTGCCGCTGGAACCACGGTACAAAATACACTTCTTTCATGGGTTGCTCCCAAAGCAAGTGCTCCCTCGTAATATTTGTTTGGGACAGCTCTTATGGCAGATTCCGAAACTCCGATAATGGTAGGAAGGATCATAACTCCTAAAAGTATGGATGCACTTAAAATACTGTTTCCGTTTCCTTGAAAGGTATTGCGGATAAACGGTACCAAGACCACTAATCCGAAAAATCCGTAGACAATCGAAGGGATTCCCGCTAACAATTCAATTCCCGGTTTTATTATTTTGTATAATTTCTTCGGACAGAATCTCGCTAAATATATCGCGGATAATACTCCGATAGGAACTCCTATGAT
>CAKRJK010000065.1 GCA_934351705.1 uncultured Lachnospiraceae bacterium | reverse complement strand
TTTCATGGATGCGGTCACATCATGGATACCCAAAAAAGAAATGCTTCCGGCTTTGAAAATACGTGTCAGTGCATCCGCGGTCTGTTGCTGTGCGGTCTGGATTTCTGTTATGTCTGTCATCGGTTTTAGTTCACGGCAAAGTTTTTTGGCTGCCTCGCAGTTTGCGTGAACGGTTAATAACTCGATGATTTTATTGTATTCTAATGTTTTTAATGCTTTTTGATTCATTGTTTCTCTCCAAATTTTTACTAACCTCATTTTACCCCAAAAGTGAGTGATTGAAAATATAAACTTTTAATAGGAACGTAAATTTTCCGGTGAAAAGAAATTGTCGGCTTTGCAAAAGGAAAAATGTCTTGCAAGCATACATTGGGAAAAGTATAATAAACATAGATTCGGGGAAAACGAAAAATCGAATTTTTAACAGAAAGGATGCACGAAAGTGTGCAGGTAATCACATGAAATATATTGATACGCTCAGAGAGGGCGAAAGAATCAGCGAAATTTATCTTTGTAAATTCAAACAGACTGCGTTGACAAAGGCAGGAAAACCATACGAAAATCTTATTTTGCAGGATAAGACGGGAACCGTAGATGCAAAAATATGGGATGTGGGTTCAAACGGAATCGAGGAGTTTGATTCCTTAGATTATATACAGATTACGGCGGACGTTACCAGCTTCCAGGGTTCACTTCAGTTAAATGTAAAACGTGTACGCAAAGCGGAGGAGGGAGAATTCGAGCCGTCGGACTATCTTCCGGTGAGCGAGAAAAATATTGACGAGATGTATCTTGAATTAGAGGGTTATATCAAGAGTGTCAAGAATCCTTATCTGAATAAGTTGTTGAGCAATGTATTCCTCTCGGACGCGGATTTTGAGAAACGCTTCAAATTCCATTCTGCGGCAAAGAGCGTTCATCACGGATTTGTCGGAGGTCTGTTGGAGCATACGTTAAGCGTGACAAAAATCTGTGATTTTTACGCACAGAATTATCCGATGTTAAACCGTGATTTATTATTGGCGGCAGCGATGTTCCACGATATCGGAAAATTGCAGGAGCTTTCTGTTTTCCCGGAAAACGACTATACGGACGAAGGACAATTATTAGGTCATATTATGATCGGAGCACAGTTTGTGAGTGAGAAGATTCGCGAGATACCGGATTTTCCTGTTCGTCTCGGCAATGAGTTGAAGCATTGTATTTTGGCACATCACGGAGAGCTTGAGTATGGTTCCCCGAAGAAGCCGGCTTTGATGGAGGCACTGGCATTGAGCTTTGCGGATAATACCGATGCAAAAATGCAGACCATGAAAGAGGCATTATCGGCAACTGCCGAGGGAAATACGGAATGGCAGGGCTACAATCGTTTTATAGAGTCCAACATTCGCAGAACGAGTAAATAGATGATGAAAAAAGATGATATTTTAAAGGTTAAAATTGAAGATATGGGAATTGACGGAGAGGGAATCGGCAAGGTCGATAATATCCCTCTCTTTGTCAAAGATGCGGTAATCGGGGATGTTGTGTCCGTCAAAATCATGAAGATGAAAAAGAATTACGGATATGCCAGATTACTTGAGGTGCTTGAGCCGTCACCTTATCGTGTTTCTCCGCGATGTGAATTTCATCGTGCGTGCGGGGGCTGTCAGATACAGACTTTGGCGTATGAGCAGCAGTTGGAGTTTAAGAACCGCAAGGTGATGAATAATCTAAAGCGAATCGGGGGTTTTTCGGAGGAATTACTGCAGGAGATTGCAGAGCCGATTGTCGGGATGGACGAGCCGTTTCATTACCGCAATAAAGCACAATTTCCGGTCGGAAAGGACAAAGATGGGCACATTATCACCGGATTTTATGCGGGTAGGACGCACAGCATTATCCCGAATCGGAATTGTCTGTTGGGAATGCCACAGAACGAGGCGATTCTTGATACGGTGATTTCTTTTATGGAAAAATATCACGTTGCCCCGTATGACGAAAAAACACATCAGGGTGTGGTGCGTCATATTTTGACACGTTACGGTTTTACGACAGGCGAGTGGATGGGCTGTCTGATTATCAATGCAAAAGAATTGCCGCATGAAGAGAAATTGGTGGAAGAATTATGTAAACTCAAAGGCATGACGAGCATTTCCGTGAATATCAATACGGAAAAGACGAATGTGATTCTCGGAAATCATGTGAGAACTCTTTGGGGACAGGATTACATTACCGATTATATCCATCCGAGAAGCGGAGCGGATTTTGAACATCGGGGAGAGGGGATTGCATATAGGATCTCGCCGCAGTCTTTTTATCAGGTCAATCCTGTTCAGACGGAGAAATTGTATTCGGTTGCACTCGATTATGCACAGTTGACGGGTGAGGAAACGGTCTGGGATCTGTATTGCGGGATTGGAACGATTTCACTGTTTTTGGCACAGAAAGCCAAGAAGGTAATGGGCGTGGAGATTGTACCGCAGGCAATTGAGGATGCGAAAAACAATGCGAAGTTAAATGGGATAGAGAATGCAGAGTTTTTTGTCGGAAAAGCGGAAGAGGTCTTACCTGAATTTTATGAGAGGGAGAGTGCGAAGAACGAGGACGCGGAGATGCTTCATCCCGATGTGATCGTGGTGGACCCGCCGAGGAAGGGGTGCGACGGAAAGTGTCTGGAAACGATTGTGAAGATGCAGCCGGAGCGGGTTGTGTATGTGAGTTGTGACTCGGCGACGTTGGCGCGGGATTTGAAGTATTTGTGTGGGGGAGGGTATGAGTTGAGGAAGGTTCGGGCAGTGGATATGTTTGGGCAGACTGGGCATGTGGAGACGGTAGTGGTGATGACGAGAAAAGCCCAATAAGTCAAAGGTTTCTGCGATTTTAGGAGAAAAATAGATGTGTGTTTCTGTTTCCAAAGAGTGATGCTATAAGCGGAGGTTTACCCTAGTGGATAGGCTTTTGGGAATAGGAGATATACATTTTGGTGAAAGGATATGACATCTTGGGGGCGAAAGAGAAGTAGTAAAAATATGTATAAAAATTAATAGCTAGAGAAGTGGAGAGATGAAAATGAATGCATATGATATCAATAGTAATGAGCATGTTCTAGAACCCTTAATTGAGAAAGCACTTTTGGATACTATGGTATGGATTACTAGTAGATGTAAGCCACAGGAACCTGATTATGTGGCAGCGTTATCAACTAAATTTGTAAATGAATTTTTTAATATATTAGTGGCAGTTTTTCCTGAGTATGATTTTTCTGTTTCAGGTGTATATTGTCACCAAAAACCAATAGTGGATGTCAATTTGGATAGGAAGCCCGAGTTAGGAGATATTCTATTTGTTTATGTAGATAGAAAACAAAACGGTGAAAAAATCCTAAATTCTCTTCTGTTGCAGGCGAAGATATCAAAGTATCCTTGGTTAAAAATACACCAAAGTGAAAGGCACCAGTTGGAATTATATAAAAGATGGCCTGAATTTACATATTGTCGAGCAGGATATTTAAATGGTAAAAAAAGAAATATTTTACCTAAAACAATAAATGATGGAGCACAGTATTTATTAATAGATAATAATCCAATAACAAATGGAATCTATGACACAAAAGGAATGTTTCCTATGGGATGTGCAGTGCCAGATGATATTTTGTATATTAATAACAGTTTATCAAAGGAACTTATTAACCTATTGAAATTTAAGTCAGGACGTACATTTGACAGTAATCCGTATTCAATAGAAGATGACTGGTCGAAGATGATATGGGATTTATTAAGAATTGCATCTTTTAAATATACAAAAAGAAAAAATGCTCGATTGGAATCGTTTTCCAGAAGTGATGAATACAATCATTTTTGTACAGAAAATATGAGCGGTATAACACTACTGGATGAGGCACTGGGTAACTATGAAAATATGGTAGATTTGATTGATGAAAATAGTGGGGTATCGGTAGTGCTGGTTGAAAGTCAATTAAAAAGAGAAGAAGAATGAGAGCTGTACAGATGATGAAGTAGTATGTTAGGTGGAGAAAAATCTCATATCACCCCCTAAATCTACATTCATACTTTCGCTATGCAGTATAAAATCAAAGTTCAGGGGAATATTGAAAACATTTGTCTGATTTCTAAGAAATCTTGATTTCCTGTGGATTGCGGGATATTAAGAAAAGAAAATGGATGTGTGTTTTCTGGCTTTTTGAATGGAACATTACTGGTGGTATTACTTGATGAAACGGAGATTAAATGTAAAAATGAACATGAGTAAGAAAAGATGCCGATGGGGAGTTACGATTCTTGACCAGCTTTTTTGCTTTTTGCAGATGAGATGTTAAAATACAGGTGGATGTGCTAAAATGTAATTGCATGTATGTTTAAAAAGTATTATGGAAAGAGGGATGAAGATGAGCGATGATCTTGTGCATTCCAGTTTGAATTTTTTGAAGGAGTTAGAACAATTTACGCTTGAGAGTAAGTTATTAGCCTGTCAGAAATATTCAAGCAGAATAATGACATGCTCTATGGTAGATATGGGAAAGGCATATAAGGAAAATATTATGCCTTGGGAGATAGAAGCATTTTCAGCATATTCTATAGTTTATGATAAAGGTGGTGTAATTGAGGAAATGGATAGTGAGACCTTTGCTAACATGATTACTATGATTCGTAATTATTGGCATGAAGGATTAAGTAATGCTGAGAGCAAAGGAGTATATCCAGAAACATTTATAATGATTTCGGCGTTACAACAATTCCCAGTTCAAGGGTTAATATTACCAAAACTATTTAGATATCACTACTTTTTTACATTTGCGAATGATAAGATTGATATGAAAGCAATCTTTGAAAAAAAAATAGGTGTTGATTATGAGCGATTAGAAAAGTTCGCATTTATTGTTTTTTTGTGCGCTAGCAAAGAAATTCAAGATAAAATACCCAAGAGTTCTTTACAAACTATAATGACTAAACTTTTTGCAGATGGCGATGTTTTGAGACTTATTACCATTGATAAAGAAGAATATAAAAATCAACTTTCGGCATTATATGGAAATAATCTTATTGACCAGTACTATGGATTGAAAGTTCAATATGTTTATCCATTTATTTCGAATGATAATATGATATATATTCCATCTCCATATTTAATTATTAATGCTGTAACAGAGTCGATGTTTAACCGTATCACATTTCAAGACGATAAATTGCGACGCACCATTGGAAAAGAGGTTATAGAATCATATTTGTATGATATTATAAGTCAGTTGAAAACAGTGACTTGGATTAGTCCTGAAATAGAATATAAGATTGGCAAAAATAAAAAATTGACATCGGATGTAATTGCTGCTGAAAATAAGAGAGTGATTTTTTATGATGCAAAATCCATTACGCCTAGTCTTAAGGTTAGAAAATTTGATGAACTGGAAATAGAAAAAGATATAAGTATTTATGCAAAAGGTATTTTACAGATATATCATCAAATCAAAAATTATTTGTTGGGACATTTTCAATTAGATAAACAATATGAAAGAAAAGATATATATGGTATTGTAGTTATATTAGAAGATGCAGTGGTTTCACGAAAAAAGGTGTATGAAAAAGTGATAGAGTCACTTGAAAAAGAATTAGGCACAGTTTCAGAAGAAACAAAGAATTATATCTGTTCGCATATTAAAGTAATTCCGTTGCGACAAATAGAAAGCATGGTTTTGCAAAATACTAGTTTATTACCAATTCTTATTTCTCAAGCTAATAAGCCAGAGTATTGGTATGATTATAACTATGCACATCCAACAGTTGAAAATGGATTAATACCAATGTATGAAGAATATACTGTTGATTTGAAGAAAAAAGTTAGTGAAGAAATATACATAATTGCAGAGCATATTTTTTAAAAAATGCGCAGAGTAAACCCAAAATATTTTAGTTATGGAATTGATACTTGAAAGACGGAATGAGGTTTTGAAACAGAGAAAAAATCAAATGGGCATAGATGGTGAAATTGCTGTAAAAGAAATTGCATCGAAAGTTAATTGACAAAACGCAGGGATACTTGAATAAGTGTCCCTATTTTTCACATTAGGGCATTCCATTAAGAGTGCCTTTTTCATTTCAATTTAAAAGCCGATTCAGAAGCAAAGCAAAAATCAATTTTATCAGCGAAGCAGATAAAAAATAAAAAGAGGTACATTATCAAGATGTGTACCACAAAGCACTTTGCTAAATCTTATGTTCACATTAATGTGTCGGGATATAAGATACCACAATGAAAAAACATGTAACGCAGAGTTTACATTATTGTCTGTAATAAGTGGTGGTTTAGGAAAATTTATTTTGATATAATAACAGAAAAATTACAGAGAGGTATTTTCATGGAATTAAAGGATAAATTACAACTTCTGAGAAAACAGAATGGTTATTCACAGGAACAACTTGCGGATAAATTGGGAATTGCCCGCCAGACTCTTAGCAAATGGGAAAACGGACAGGCTGTGCCTGAATTGAACAACTTGATTTCGCTGAGTAATCTTTATGGAATAACCATAGACCGAATAGTGAAAGAAAATGATGAATGCAATATTTCTTTGTGTAGAAATGCAAGTATGGATATCAATAAAATGATTGAATTTCTTCTGGTGGCAAAAAAGAATACCTATGCAGCGGCAGATAATAAAGTAGACTCATGCCGAATGAATTCTCAGGATTATCGTTATGAGGATAAAAGTGGATTTTGTTATCTTGATTCCTATTTTGGTGGAGAATGTTTTAGCGGTGAAGAAGTGGTATGGCTACACGATATTCCCGTTTGGAGTATGAATTATGTTGGACGTGTGATAGGGGAAAACTTTAGTATTGATTTCTTGAAAGAAGCGCTGATGGAAGTTACGGCAGACTTGCCTTTTCGCGGACCGGAGATTTATTCCAAAGGAGATTACCATTATCACTGTAAAATAGATGGCGAGTTTGTATGGTTTCGGGGATGTGAAGAAATATTTTACATGGATAAAAAAATATATGAGTGTTATTTTCATGGAGGAACTATTCGGTAATGAATATCATTGAAAAGGAAATCTGATATACTTGTAACCTTTCGGCACCGCCATTTGTATTATTAGTGAAAGGCCTTTTAAAACAAAGAAAAGAAGGAGCGGCTCATGAGACAATCCGTACAGGAACTGATGGAACGCTATCAGAACAACTTATTTGCGGCGGCTTTTAACGTATGTAAAAGCAAAGAGGACGCTGAGGATGTTGTGCAGGATACGTTTTTACAGTACCACATGAACAAAAAACAATTTGAAGATGAGTAGCATATCCGGGCATGGCTGATCCGGGTGGCAATCAACAAAGCAAAAAACTGTAATCACACCTTTTGGCGGAAAAATAAATTGGCACTGGAAGATT
>CAKRJK010000064.1 GCA_934351705.1 uncultured Lachnospiraceae bacterium | reverse complement strand
CGCTAAAGCAACGGGCGATCATGATTACGGAAAAACCAATCAACAGGAAGAAAACGTAGAAGAAGCGGATATTATAAAAAATGACGGACGTTATCTGTACCGGATTGTGCAAAAAGAGAGTCAATATGAGATTCAGATTGTTGACACACAGGGCGGTTTGACGAAAAAGAGCGGCATAGGAACATTTGATGATGTCAGTGAATTTTATGTGAGCGGCAATCAACTGATCCTTATGGAAACCGGATGGGCAGAGAACGAAACAAAAAAAGAGGAGTCCGGCCTGAAAAAAATATTCGGCACAGGAGAATATTTTTCGGGGCGGGCATTTTGCAAGGTTCATATTTATGACATTACAGACAGGCAAAAGCCATCCAAAATAAAAACGTTTACCGTGGCGGGAAATTATCTAAATTCCAGAATATCCGACGGATATTTGTACTTTTTTACACAGGATAATGTATACAAGCCCGGCAGTAAAAAGGATTATGACGAGTATATTCCGTTGATCAACGGAAAACCGATGTCTGCGGATAAAATTTATCTGCCTGCGGATAACACAGCAACATCTTACCTTGTGATGGCATCGGTCAATCTGGACAAACCGGACAAATTTGCGGATACCGGGGCAATCGTATGTAGCGGAGAACGCTTTTATGCAAGTGAAAAAAACATTTATATAGCAGACATGGTTTATCAGGAATACACACAGGAGGGAGAGGACACAAACAAGACAAAATTGTACCGTGTGTCTTACCGGAAAGGCAAGCTGAAAAAAGAGGCAGAGGGAACGGTAAAAGGCATTTTGCGGGACGATATGGCATGGAGTGAGTATGACGGATACCTGCGTCTTGTGACAACGGTAGACAGTTACAGAACGGATAAGGTCACAGATGATATTACAGGCGAAGAACTCGGTTATGCCACGTCGGACAGAGCAAGAACCAACAGCCTCTATGTTCTGGACAAAAATTTGAAGGTTGTCGGAAAATTGGAAAATCTTGCAAAGGGAGAGCAGATCAAGTCTGCGAGATTTCTGGGAACTTCGGGATACTTTGTGACATTCAGACAGGTGGACCCGCTCTTTTCCGTGGATATATCAAATCCGAAAGAGCCGAAGCTGTTAGACGAGCTGAAAGTCAGCGGATTTTCGGAATATCTGCACTTTTACGGGGAAAACCGTCTGCTCGGAATCGGCTTGGAGGCAGACAGCGAGAGCGGAAGAACAGAGGGACTCAAGCTGTCTATGTTTGATATTTCCGATGCGGCAAAGATCAAAGAAGAGACAAAACTGCCGCTTGAACAATACGATTATGCAGAGGCGCTTTACAATTACAAAGCGGTTCTGATTGATGCCGAAAAAAATATTTTCGGCTTTCTCGCAGAGGGGTACGGAGAAAAAAGCAGCTGCGAATATCTGCTGTTTACCTATGAAAACGGGCAGTTTTATGAGAAACTGAAAATAGATTGTTCAGACATTCCGAATTATCAAAACAGAGCGAGAGGCACCTATATCGGAGATTCTTTTTATTTGCTATGTGCAGACGGAACAATTGAAGAGTACAGCTTGCAGACAGCACAAAAGCTCGCAGAACTGGAGGAATAAGAAAAAAGATGGGCATTACAGTACAGGAATTAAAAAAGAGAGAAAAAGACACTTATCAGATCATTGATATCCGGAGTGAGACGGAGATCGCACACGGAGCAATTCCGGGAGCAATCGTGTCTTTGGGTGATGAGATAGAAGGTAATAAACAAATAGATTTTGATAAGACACTGGTGATCTGTTGCAGCCGCGGTCAGAACAGTGTCGAGACGGCAGAGGATTTGTGCAAAAAGGGATTTGATGCGGTCAGTCTGGACGGAGGTTACATGGCATGGCTGATGGATGCCATGAACGAAGAAAAAGAATTGGATATCAGTGGAGACGTGGAGCAGAGTCTTCGCAAAAAGTTTCGAAAAAATATCTGGTGTAAATTTACAAAAGCAATCAACCGTTATGAGCTGGTCAAAGAGGGAGATTGTATCGCGGTATGTATTTCCGGCGGAAAAGATTCCATGTTGATGGCAAAGCTGTTTCAGGAATTGCAGCGTCACAATAAATTTCATTTTGACGTCAAGTTCGTGGTCATGGACCCGGGATACAGTCCGCAAAACCGTCAGGTCATAGAGGAAAATGCAAGAAAATTAAAGGTTCCGATCACTGTGTTTGAATCGGATATTTTCGAGTCGGTGTATCATATTGAAAAATCACCCTGCTATCTTTGTGCGAGAATGCGGAGAGGACATCTGTACAATTTTGCAAAGGAACTGGGGTGTAATAAGATTGCACTGGGACACCATTATGATGATGTAATCGAAACCATCTTGATGGGAATGTTATACGGAGCACAGGTGCAGACGATGATGCCAAAACTTCACAGTACCAATTTTGAGGGGATGGAGTTGATCCGTCCGATGTATCTGATCAGGGAAGAAGACATCAAAGCGTGGCGGGATTACAACGGGCTTCACTTTATCCAATGTGCCTGCAAATTTACGGCAACGTGTACGACCTGTGATAACGAGGAAAATAAATCAAAGCGTCTGGAGATCAAGAAATTAATCCAGACGTTGAAAAAGACGAATCCGTATGTGGAGGGAAATATTTTCAAAAGTGTGGAAAATGTCAATCTGAGTACGGTGATCGCATACAAGCAGAATGGGGAGAAGCATCACTTTTTGGATGAGTATGACGTGGAAAAACGGACAAAATAGGTGTGAAATGTTATGGAAAAGCGGACAAAAACGATGTAAAATGTTATGGAAAAACGGACAAAACAAGATGTAATCTGTTGTAAAAACGGACATTTCGGGATATAATAGTCGTAGATATCAGTATATCGGAGAGGTAAGAGGTGTTCGTAATGATAAAACGGAAAATTGAGAAGGAATTGGAGCACTTTGCGAGTACAAGAGAAAAAAAAGCACTTTTGATAACCGGGGCAAGACAGGTTGGAAAGACCAGCAGTATCAGAGCGTTTGGTAAGGCAAACTACGCTTCTTTTGTGGAGATTAATTTTTTGGAAGATAAAGCTGCGGCAGGACTTTTTGAAAATGCGAGTGACAGTGAGGAGGTGCTTCTTCGACTATCGGCAATTGCAGGCAAACCGTTGCTGCCCGGAAAGACATTGATATTTTTGGATGAAGTACAGGAATGCAGTGAGATTGTAACGGCAATTAAATTTTTGGTGGAAGAAGGCAGCTATCAATACATTCTGAGCGGTTCGCTTTTAGGAGTTGATTTAAAAGATATTCGTTCTATGCCCGTAGGATATTTGGACGTGATAGAAATGTATCCGTTGGATTTTGAAGAATTTGCGTTAGCGGCAAAGGTTTCGGAAAACGTGATACAGACATTACGAAAAGCGTTTGAAGACAAAAAAGAAGTGGATACGCTGATTCATGAGAAGATGATGGAGTTGTTTCGGTTGTATTTGATTGTGGGCGGTATGCCTGCGGCGGTAGTGAAATATCTTGATACAAATAATCTTCAGGAAGTTTTCCGGGAACAAAAAAGCATTGTGGAAATGTACAAAAAAGATATTGCAAAATATGATCCGGAAAATAAACTTTATCTGGAGGACATCTTTGATTTGATACCGAGTGAATTGAATAGCAAGAACAAACGGTTTATCTTAAAAAGTTTGAATGAGAATTTTAAGTTTTCAAGATACAGTAACAGTTTTTTATGGTTAAAGGATGCGGGAGTGGCATTGCCGGTTTACAGTGTGGCAGAACCGACCATACCATTGCTGCTTTCCCGTTCTACGAATCTTTTTAAGTTGTTTTTATCCGATGTGGGACTTTTGGCGTCTATGTATATGAATGATATTCAGATTAAGATTTTAAGACGTGAAAAAGACATTAATTTCGGAGCGGTCTATGAGAATGCGGCGGCACAGGAATTAAAAGCACATGGGTTTACGTTGTATTATTTTAACAGTAAAAAACAAGGCGAATTGGATTTTGTGATAGAGCGGGACGGAGAGGTTCTGCCAATCGAAATTAAGTCGGGCAAGGATTATACCAAACACACAGCATTAAATAATGTGTTGTCGAATCCCCACTATAAGATTCCGGAGGCATATGTATTCTACAACGGAAACGTCAAAAAGCAGGATAAAATCACATACTATCCTATTTATATGTTGACATTCATATGTAAAAAAGAATTGCCGGAGGAAATGATTTACAAAATAGATTTGACAAACTTGCAGTAAAACATTGAGAAAAACAACGGAGAGTACAACGATGGTACAGGATGTAAGCACACAACAAAAGATATTGCTTTTGGAGGATGACCTGAGTCTGGTTCAAGGTCTTTCTTTTGCATTCAAAAAACAGGGCTTTGCATTGGATGTCGCAAAAACGATAGCGGAGGCAGATACATATTAGGAAAAGGCAGCATATGATCTGCTGGTGCTGGATGTGGCGCTGCCGGACGGTACGGGATTTGAATTTTGCAAAAAGGTGAGACAGACTTTAAAGTACCGATTATTTTTTTGACAGCGTCGGACGAAGAGATGAACATCATTATGGGACTGGACATGGGCGGAGATGATTATATCACAAAACCGTTTAAGCTCGGAGTGCTGATCTCAAGAGTAAATGCTTTGCTGCGACGGGCAAAAGACTTTGGCGGGGCGGACACGACATTGTGCTCAAACGGAATCACGGTACAACTGTTGCAGGGACAGGTATATAAGAACCAAACCTTGCTGGAGCTGACAGCGGCGGAGTACAAATTGCTCTGCCTGTTTATGAAGAATCCCAACATCGTGCTTTCCAAAGAACAGATTTTAGATCATTTGTGGGATTGTGAGGGCAATTACATAGATAACAATACATTGACGGTGTATATACGACGGTTGAGGATTAAGGTGGAGGATCATCCGAGTGAGCCGAGAATGCTTCTTACCGTACGGGGAATGGGATACAAGTGGAGTGTAATTGAGGCGTAGTATGAAAATATTTTCCAATCGGAACATCAAACAATTTTTTCTTGCGATAGGAGCGGTTTTGACCGCCTTTTTTGCGTTGGCGGAAGTTTTTGTATGGGTTATGTATCAAAAATTTTCGCTGATTTTATTGTTCAGATTTTTACTGATGGCATCCGCGGTTCTGGCGGTATGCTTTTTGTATTTCAGGAGACAGAACAAAACCATAGAGGCAGCAGTATCACGCATAGAAGAATATCTGGACGGTGATATGAATGCACGCATTGACTGTGACGAGGAGGGAGAGCTGTACCGTTTCTTTCATGAGGTCAATACGCTGGCGGCGGTTTTAAATGCTCATGCAGCAAATGAACTGCGGGAAAAAGAGTTTTTGAAAAACACCATATCGGATATTTCTCATCAGTTGAAAACACCGCTTGCGGCTTTAAATATTTATAACGGTCTGCTGCAGGGAGAGACAGAGGAATTTCTGGCAACGCAGGATGACGGTGCGGATTGTTCTGCACGGGCGGCATTTGCGGAAATGAAAGAGTTTGCGGTTTTATCGGAACAGGAGCTTGACCGGATTGAGATACTGGTACAGAATCTGTTGAAAATCACAAGACTGGATGCGGGAAGTGTCGTATTTGAAAAGCGTGAGGAAGATTTGTATGATATGATGAAGGACATTGAACTGCACTTTTCCTATCGGGCGAAACAGGAAAAGAAGGACCTTGTTGTAGAGGGAGAGAAAGAACTGCTTTTAAGCTGTGACCGCAACTGGATGACGGAGGCAATCAGTAATGTGGTAAAAAATGCGTTTGACCACACAAAAGAGGGCGATGAGATTCGTGTAACATGGAGGCGGGCGGCTTCTGTGATACAGATTACGATCAAAGACAGCGGGTGCGGAATACATCCGGAGGATCTGCACCATATCTTTAAAAGATTTTACCGCAGCCGTTTTTCAAAAGATACACAGGGGATCGGCTTGGGACTGCCGCTTGCAAAGGCAATTATCGAGGGGCATGACGGCACGATAGAGGTTGAGAGCGAAGAGCAAAAAGGTACGGTGTTTGTGATCAGCTTTTTGATTCCTACAAAATTGTAGTCTTACAGTCATCTTTCTGTAAGGAACAGATGATATTCTTTCCATAGATATTAATACAGAAAGAGGTGCTTATTCTATGGATTTATTGGAAGTACAATCAATTTCAAAAACTTACGGCAGTGGGGAGGCTGCTGTTTCGGCATTAAAGGATGTCAGCTTTTCTGTTCCGAAAGGAGAATTTGTTGCGATTGTTGGAGAGTCGGGTTCCGGAAAAAGTACGCTTCTTAATATGATAGGAGCGTTGGATACGCCGACTTCCGGGAAGGTCTATATTGATGGCAAAGATATTTTCTCCATGAAGGAAAAACAGCTTACCGTTTTTCGACGCAGAAATATCGGTTTTATTTTTCAGGCGTTTAATCTGATTCCGGAGTTGACCGTAGAACAAAATATGATGTTTCCCGTCCTGCTGGATTACCGGAAACCAAATCAAAAATATCTGGAAGAATTGCTGACGGTTTTGAATTTGCAGGAACGCCGTCATCATCTTCCGAGTCAGTTGTCGGGCGGACAACAGCAGAGAGTGGCGATCGGGCGGGCTCTTATGACACGTCCGTCTTTGATTCTGGCAGATGAACCGACCGGAAATCTGGACTCGCAAAATACCCGTGAAGTGATTATGCTTTTAAAAGAAACGGCAAAAAAATATGAGCAGACCATTGTTATGATCACACACAGCCGGAATGTTGCACAGACGGCAGACCGGGTATTACAGGTGTCCGACGGAGTGTTGACGGATATGGGGAGGTGCCGCGAATGAAAAGTTATCTCAGCCTGATCCCTATTTCGGCAAAAGTACGAAGACGGCAAAACCGCATGACGGTTTTGTGTATCGTGATAGCAGTGTTTCTGGTGACAACAGTGTTTAGTATGGCAGAGATGGCTGTTCGCGGAGAAATGGGAAGATTACAGAGCAAACACGGGCAACTGTCTTTTGCTGATATTGCGGGAAGTCAGATGGGACAGAGGATGGGCATAGTTGCCGCAGTGTTATCGGTGCTGATACTGATAGCGGGAGTGCTGATGATTTCGGGCAGTATTAACAGCAATGTAGAGCAAAGGATCAAATTTTTCGGGATGATGCGCTGCATTGGAATGAGTAAAAAACAGATTGTCCGTTTTGTGAGACTGGAGGCCTTGAATTGGTGCAAGAGTGCCATTCCGATCGGTGTCGGTTTCGGGGTGGTAAGTACATGGGGCTTATGTGCAATCCTGCATTTTGTCGTGGGAGAGGAATTTGTGCAAATTCCGGTTTGCCGAAATATCTGGCTAACTTTCCCTATTTTACAGGCTTTCCATCACATTCATTAGTGAAATGATATGTATTTTCCCTTATTTTTGCCCTTATGAGATAATCGTAAGGGAAATAAGGGAAAGT
>CAKRJK010000063.1 GCA_934351705.1 uncultured Lachnospiraceae bacterium | reverse complement strand
ACGATATGGCTCTTTCTTGTACAAATGAAAAAAGGAGTTTTTAGATGGAAAAGAACATGACAACAGGAAATCCGATGAAACTCATTCTTTGGTTTTCTCTTCCTGTTTTAATCGGAAATATTTTTCAGCAATTTTACAATATGGTAGATACAATTATCGTAGGACAATTTCTCGGCGAGGATGCCCTTGCCGCAGTCGGTTCTACCGGTTCGATCTTATTTTTTATTATGTATTTTGCCATCGGAATCTCACAGGGCTTCGGCGTAATGGTTGCACAGGCATACGGCTCAAAGGATTTTAAACGCTTAAAGCATTATGTCGCACTGTCTTTAATGTTGACACTGGTGATCTCTGTGATTATGACCATAGCTACTGTGACCACTTCCCGCCAGATTCTTATTTTGATGAAAACACCGGCAAATATTTTGGATATGGCAGATGCGTATCTGTATATTTATTTCTGGGGCATTCCCGTGGTTATGCTTTATAATACGGTTTCCTCGATTCTTCGCGGAATCGGTGACAGCAAGACACCGCTTTACTTTTTGATTTTTTCATCTGTTTTAAATATTATTCTGGATTATTCCTTTATCCGCTTTTTGCATATGGGAACGGAGGGTGCCGCCCTTGCAACGGTCATCGCGCAGTGTATTGCAGCGGTTGTGTCGATTGTTTATATGTTTTACAAATTTGAAATCCTGCGGACAAGCAGGGAGGATTATTATTTTGATGCAAAAAGCTCCTGGGATTTATTAAGAATCGGTATTCCTATGGCATTGAATTATTCGATCACCGCATTCGGCACAATGCTTTTGCAGACGGCAGTCAACATTTTCGGCTCCAGCGTGGTTGCCGCTTTTACTGCCGGAATCAAAGTCGAGCAGCTTGCCACACAGACAATGCCTTCGCTCGCAACGACGATGTCGACTTACTGCGGACAGAATCTGGGTGCCGAGGAATATGACCGGATCTACGACGGAATGCACAAGGCGTTTTATATCTCTTTGGTGTTGACCGGACTTACCGCTTTAATCTGTGCTTACGGCGGAAAATATCTCATACGTCTGTTTTTGTCCGAACCGTCAGAGGAGATTATTTCTTATGCCACCCAATACCTGACCACGATTTCCGTGTTTTTCTTCTTCCTTGCCATTTTGTACCTGTACCGTACGGCATTGCAGGGACTCGGCAGAGGCTTGATCCCGATGCTCGGAGGCGTTTTTGAATTGATCGGACGTGTGGTCGTTCTTGCGTTTTTCCTCGATGTGGGCGGTTATACGGCAGTCTGCCTTGCCAGCCCGGCAGCATGGATATTTGCCGGAATCCTGAACATGGCAGATTACCTTCTTTGGAAACGGCGCACGAAGAAAAAACTCACACAAATATCTCTTTAATCCTTGATATAACAAGTGGGTGATGTCCGTTAGAAAACGGCATCACCCACGACTAGTTTGTCTAAATCTCTATTCTATTTATGTTCCTCTATACTCTTGGAACAGGCAATCGCCAACGCTCCCGGTCCGATATGACAGGAAATGCTCAAAGACAACGGCTGCATAACAATGACGCTGTTCGGAAATTCTTTCTGAACCTCTTCCTTAAACTCCTCCGCTGCTTCTCTGTCTTTTGTGTAAGACAGTTCCAAATGCATTTTCTCGCCGTTTGGATCTTCAAATCTTGTTGCAAAATCATCTTTCATTGCTTTTATCATAATCTGCTTTGCTTTTTTGACCGTTCTGGCTTTTGCGAATGCATCTAATTTTTCACCCTGAATCTGCAATACCGGTTTGATTTTTAATATCTCTCCGAATGCGGCTGCCGCCGGTGTAATACGTCCTCCACGCTTGAGATAGGTTAAAGTATCCAGCATAATATAAATACTGGAATCAAACTTTGCCGCCTCTAAAATCTCTTTAATCTGTGCCGCACTTTTTCCCTCGTCTGCAAGCTCGATCGCATCTAATACTGATTGACGCATGGTAACGGAAATTCTCTGGTTGTTGACCACTTCCACTTTTCCGTTGTAGTCTGCGGCTAACATGGTCGCTGTCTGGCAAGAGCTGCTCAAACCGCTGGACATCGGAATGTACACCACTTCGTCATACTCTTTTAATAACTGCTCCCACATGTCAATGACACTTCCCGGTTCCGGCATGGAGGTGGAAATATCAATATTTTCCTCCAATTTCTGATAGAAATCCTCCTGTGTCAAATCGATTCCCTCATAAAATGTTTTTCCCTCTATCATAAACGGCATCGGCACTACATATATTCCCAATTCCTCTGCTTCTGCTTGTACAATGCCGCTGTTACTGTCTGTAAGAACCGCAACTTTTCCCATATATTTTAACCTCATTCCTCAACTTGTTTTTTCCTAAACAAGAAAATTCTAACACACTTCTTTTTCCGTGTAAATGTAGTAATGCATACCATGTAAGGTCATTAGAAAACCTATAATATAAGGGTTTTTATGACTTCTCGCGTGTTTTGGGATACAACATCTTTGCGGGATTTTTATTTGTCGGATTCCTTGTGTAAAAAAAGCAATTTTATGTCCACAAGGATGTGATAAACATCGGTGATGCATCTTCACTTTTCAGAAATCCGCATTGCTTATAAAAATGCAATTCGTTATCATAGGCTATGACCGCTACCCGTAAATAATCTTTATAGTGTTCTTTCATCTTTGCCACTAAAGTTCTGCCAACAGTCTTCCCGTGATAGTTCGGATTCACTAATAGATAATGGATATATGCATTCATAATTCCATCATCCATTGCACATATCATTCCTATTAATTTTTCTCCCTCCCATGCAGAATATACCGTTTTGAAATTTTTCATCGCAACAACCAGTTTATCAGGATAATGTCCTGAGGACCAGTCCACCGACAAAAAAAGGTCTTCCAGTTCCTCACAAGAAAAATCATGTGTGTCTTTGTATTCAATATTCATTTCTGTTTCCTCCATTAATTATCTTTCGGAAATTCCGTTATTCTGTCAATTCCATTTCATCGTTCATTTTTACAAATCCAAACTTTTCATACAACGGTCTTCCCGCCTCGGTAGCCTCTAATGAAATCGCATTGATTCCCCGTTCTTTTGCATCTTCTACGAGTAATCGCAGCGTTTCAAAAGCAATTCCCTGTCTTCTGTATTCAGGATCCGTATACATATTCATAATATATGCCTTACCACCTGTCTTGTTATGATAGGTTGGCATGACCTTAAAATAACTAACGCCTCCCGCACCGACAAACCTTTCGTCATCAAAAACCAAGTATGCGGTATGTGTATCACGCCCAAGTGCATCCTTATAATAATCATACGATTCCTTTTCCACCTCGGACATATCCGTATCATCTGACAATTTGTTAGCAGCTCTGAGGACTGTGATTCTTGTTTTTGTCAATAGTGCTATATCTTCCATGGTTGCCTTTTTGTATCTCAACATAATATTTTGCACCCTCCTGTTTTTTGATGTGTTATCAAAAGCCGTATTTTGCTATTTCACTATAATATCATAAAAATAAAGCTAATGCGTAAATTTTTACATTTATACATCAGCTCATCATTCTATATACTTTGTCTATCATCTGAGAGAGGCATTACCTTTCGGTAATGCCTCTCTGCCTTACGGCTGTTTTACAGCCTTTTCTATTAGATTAACATGGGTAAACCTAATTTACATCATACCCATTCCGCCGCCTGCCGGCATCTGAGGTACATCCTCTTTGATATTTGCTACAACAGACTCTGTTGTCAACAATGTGGAGGCTACGCTGGTTGCATTCTGCAATGCACTTCTGGTTACTTTTACAGGGTCTAAGATACCTGCTTCTACCATGTTCACGTATTCCTCTTTTGCTGCATCAAATCCGACACCCGGCTCGGATTCTTTTACTTTGTTGATGATGACTGCTCCCTCTAATCCTGCATTTGCGGAAATGAAGTATAACGGTGCTTCTAATGCTTTTAAGATGACTCTCGCTCCTGTCTTTTCATCACCCTCTAAAGTCTCTGCTAACTTTGCAACCTCTTTGGACGCATGGATATAAGCAGAACCGCCGCCTGCGATAATTCCTTCCTCTACTGCCGCTCTTGTCGCATTTAACGCATCCTCCATACGAAGTTTGCTCTCTTTCATCTCTGTCTCGGTTGCTGCTCCGACACGGATTACCGCAACACCGCCTGCTAATTTTGCAAGACGCTCCTGTAATTTCTCTTTATCAAATTCAGATGTGGTCTCCTCAATCTGGGCACGGATCTGTGCGATTCTCGCCTCGATTGCAGCCTTGTCACCCTCACCGTCTACGATAACGGTATTCTCTTTCTGGACTTTAATGGATTTTGCTCTTCCTAACATATCTAAGGTTGTGTCTTTTAACTCTAACCCGAGTTCCTCGGAGATCACCTGACCGCCTGTTAAGATCGCAATATCTTCTAACATTGCTTTTCTTCTGTCACCATATCCCGGTGCTTTGACTGCTACCACGTTGAATGTTCCGCGGAGTTTATTTACGATCAATGTGGTGAGTGCTTCTCCCTCGATGTCCTCTGCGATGATTAAAAGTCTTGCTCCTGACTGTACAATCTGCTCTAATACAGGAAGGATTTCCTGAATATTGCTGATCTTCTTGTCTGTAATCAATACATAAGGATCATCCAATACTGCTTCCATCTTATCCATGTCGGTTGCCATATATGCTGAGATATATCCGCGGTCAAACTGCATACCTTCTACCAGATCAAGCTCTGTCTGCATCGTCTTTGACTCTTCGATTGTGATAACACCGTCGTTGGATACTTTCTCCATTGCATCGGCTACTAAGTTACCTACTTCTTCATCTCCTGCGGAGATTGCTGCAACTTTTGCAATCTGATCTTTGCCGTTTACTTTCTGGCTCATAGATGCGATTGCTTCTACTGCGGTATCGGTTGCTTTTTTCATTCCTTTTCTTAAAATAATCGGGTTTGCACCTGCCTCGAGGTTTTTCATTCCCTCTTTGATCATTGCCTGTGCCAAAACGGTTGCTGTTGTAGTACCGTCACCTGCAACATCATTGGTCTTGGTTGCAACTTCTTTGACAAGCTGTGCTCCCATGTTTTCAAAAGTGTCTTCTAATTCAATCTCTTTTGCGATAGTAACACCGTCGTTTGTGATAAGCGGTACACCGAAAGATTTGTCTAATACGACGTTTCTTCCTTTTGGTCCTAATGTTACGCGGACGGTATCCGCTAATTTGTCAACGCCTGCTTCCAATGCGGCTCTTGCCTCTGATCCATATTTTAATTCTTTTGCCATTTTACCTTACCTCATTTCTATTTCATTCTTCTGATCCAAAGTCCTGCATTTTATCTGCAAAACCTTTTTACTCTACCACTGCCAAAATATCGCTCTGTCTTACGATAATGTATTCTTCACCGTCTAATTTCACTTCGGTTCCTGCGTATTTTGAATAGATTACTTTCTGTCCTTCTTTGACTTGCATTGTAATTTCTTTTCCGTCTACCATGCCGCCCGGTCCGACTGCAACGACCTCAGCCTCCTGCGGTTTTTCCTGTGCTGCACCTGTCAGGATAATGCCTGATTTGGTTGTCTCTTCTGCTTCTACCTGTTTTAATACGACTCTGTCGCTCAATGGTACTAACTTCATTGTGATTCCTCCTATATTATTTTCTCTTTTTTTACTTTTATGGTTATTAGCACTCATTTAATTCGAGTGCTAACTTCGTATGTACTTAAGATAACACTATGCTATTTTTTTGTCAATATTCATTTTAGGATTTAATAAAATTTAATAGATTTTTAACTATTTGACTTTGGAAAGACTAAACCCGTTCATGTAACAGTACATTTTTTTCCAAACACATGATAGCATAAGAATATGTTGTGATGAACGAATTAGTATTTATAAGGAGAAAACAGACAATGACAGAATGGGAAAAACTTCAGAACGGACAAATATATAATGATTTTGACGAGGATTTGTTTCAACGAAGAATCGTTGCCAAAAAACTATTCAGAGCATATAACAACACGGTAGATGATGAGATTGATTTGCGAAAAAATATTATGAACGAACTGTTTCAAAAGGTTGGAAAAGATGTGTGGATCGAGCCTGATTTCCGTTGCGAGTTCGGCAAAAACATTACCATAGAAGATAATGTATACATCAATTTCGGATGCGTGATCCTCGATTGTGCAGAAGTTGTCATCGGGGCAAATTCATTGCTCGGTCCTGACATCGGAATCTATCCTGTGAATCACGCCATTGATGCAGAGGAACGAATCCACGGCGGATGTTTCGGAAAGCCGGTTCACATCGGTAAAAATGTCTGGCTCGGCGGAGATGTGAAAATACTGGCAGGCGTTACCATCGGAGATAATACCATTATCGGAACCGGCAGTGTCGTGACAAAAGATATACCGGCGAATGTGATCGCTGTGGGCAATCCGTGTAAAGTGCTTCGAGCCATTACAGACGCTGACAAAACAGATTATTTAAAGTAACACGGGAATTACTCTATTTTGAGTAATCCCCGACAGCGGTTCAATGCCGCATATAGTTCCTGTTTTCTCGGCATGGTCAGGTTCCCCGCAGGTGTTCTCTCACAAAAAGCAGCTATTCCCTGCTGTTCTATCTTGTTCCACAACTCCTCCACCGCCTGACCTAAAGTCTTTTTGCCGTCAAAGCTGTGAAGTTTCATATATTTTACCATCCGGGCAAGGGCATTTAGCTGCTCACTGTCCACAAGCTGCTCGACCAGACGCAAATCTACACTTTCTTTGTTAATGGAAAACGCTTCTTTCCCCAATGTTTTGATCTTGATTCTTCCCTCTTTTTGAAATCCGGTATCCTGTTTTACGATCCTGTCTGTGTGCGGCTCCCGTGCCGGTTCTGCCTTTGATACCGCCATTTCAAAATGTGCCGCCTCTTTTTTTGCCAGCTCCGTAATCTCTGTCGGAACATATTCTTTCATCTGAATGATCGTGTCCGCCTCTTTAAAATAAGCTCCCGAACTCCCCGCCACAAGAATTGTGGAAATTCCCCGATTGTCGTACAGTTCTCTCACCCTGTCAATAAATGGGATAATCGGTTCCATCTCCCGCACTACCACTCGCTGCATTAACTCATCTCTTATCATAAAGTTGGTGGCACTGGTATCCTCATCGATCAAAAAGACTTCTGCTCCCGCTTCCATCGCCTCTACCGTATTTGCCGCCTGTGAAGTGCTTCCACTGGCATCCTCTGTGTAAAAGGCAACGGTATCTTTTTTGTTCGGAAGATGATTGATAAACATGGAAATATTAACTGCCATCATTGCCAGTGCAAAGGCTGTTTTTGCATGCTGCAGTCTTCTCTTAACCGCCGCTTTCTTTTCTTCTTTTTTATCTGTATTCTCTGTTACTAAAACCTCTTTTACTTTTTTCATCTGCATATTTTTGTCCTCCTGATTATTTTAATTTACTTGCAATCTTACCAGCTGCATAT
>CAKRJK010000062.1 GCA_934351705.1 uncultured Lachnospiraceae bacterium | reverse complement strand
TTATAAAGTTGGTGAAATAAGTTTCCTAGAAATAAAGGAAAGGCAAATTTAAGAATTTCCTTTCCGATGTTAGCCTCTGTCATATTATCGCCTCTGATGTATCTTATTAAATCTGTATTCTGGCTGGCATAATTGCTTTCTACATCGCAAAAAACACCACAGGATAGGCATCCTGTGGTGCAATAAACCAAACCAAAACGTCTTGAATATTTTCCTAACGTTTGCTGAACTGCGGTGCTCTACGAGCTGCTTTGAGACCGTATTTCTTACGCTCTTTCATTCTAGGATCACGTGTTAAGTATCCTGCTGATTTTAAGGTTGGTCTGTAATCTGCATCTACCTGAAGTAATGCTCTTGCAATACCGTGACGGATTGCTCCTGCCTGACCTGTGTATCCGCCGCCTTTTACGTTTACTAAAACGTCAAATTTGTCAACTGTCTCAGTTGCAACTAATGGCTGACGAACGATAACCTTTAATGTCTCTAATCCTAAATATTCATCAATGTCTCTTTTATTGATTGTGATTTTACCTGTTCCCGGTACTAAATATACTCTGGCAACAGATGATTTTCTTCTTCCTGTTCCGTAATACTTTGTATTAGCCAATGTAATCTACCTCCTTATCACCGATTAAATAGTTAATGTCTCAGGTTTCTGAGCTTCATGCTTATGGTCAGGACCTGCATATACGAATAATTTTTTGTACATCTGTCTTCCTAAAGGTCCTTTTGGAAGCATTCCTTTTACTGCGAATTCGATGACTCTCTCAGGATGTTTTGCCAACATCTCTTTTAAGGTAGTCTCTTTCATACCACCTACATAATCAGAGTGGTGATAGTAAATCTTCTGGTCTAATTTCTTACCTGTTACTTTTACTTTCTCTGCGTTTACAACGATTACATAATCACCTGTGTCAATGTGTGGTGTGTAAATCGGTTTTTTCTTTCCTCTTAATACGTTAGCGATCTCAGATGCTAAACGTCCTAATGTCATATCAGTAGCATCTACTACATACCATTTTCTTTCGATAGTAGCAGGACTTGCCATATAAGTCTTCATTGGTTGACCTCCTTAAAATCATTCACCTTAGGCAATAGAAATGTCCGAAAATATTGCCGTGCGGTATCTTAGTTTTATAGTAAAATGTCACTCCGGGGCTATGGAGTTTCATTTCTTGACTACGTCAGACTTAAATATTATAGTACACACATCCTTGTGTGTCAAGAAATTTTCTGTATGAAATCGAAATCCAAAAATTCAATTCCTATCATCGTTAATCCGCATGCAGGTGCGGTAGGTCCTGCCGCTTCACGATTTCTCGCATTCAAAATGCGTTCTGTCTCCTGCGGCGGTATTTCACCCAGTCCGGCTTGGATCAATGTTCCGGCAATAATCCGAACCATATTATATAAAAAACCGTTTCCGGTAATGCGAATCGTAATCAGGTCGTCGCTTTTTTCCACCGACAGCTCATAAACGGTGCGTACCGTTGATTCAACCTGTGCCTTAACTGAGCAGAAGCTTTTAAAATCGTGCTCGCCAACCAGATACTCCGCAGCTTTCTGCATTGCGGCAACATTCAACTTCCGATAGTAAAAATACGTGTTTTTTCTTCGGAGAGGATCACGGAATTCACGGTTCAATATCCGATACTCATAGGTCTTTCTGCTCTCGCAGCGGCGCGGATGAAAATCCGGCACAACCTCCAACGATTTCTGTACCACGATATCCTCCGGCAGCCTTTGATTCAACGCATATGAAATTTTATCCGCCGGCATTCTTGCCTCTGTATCAAAAATTGCCACATTTCCGTTGGAATGCACTCCCGCATCCGTTCTGCTCGCACCGGTCACAACAATCTCTTCTCCCAAAAGATTTGTCAGTTCCCGATTCAAAACACCCTCTATGGTTTCGCCGTTCGGCTGAATCTGCCAGCCGCAATAATCCGTTCCGTCATATGCAACCACCATCATGACTCGCTTCATTCTCACACCGCCATCTTATATCCTAAAAAGTTCCGCTCTTGACTGCAAAACGCAGCACCATCATGATCACAAAATAAAGTATGATGATTCCATACGCCTTGTAATCCCTTGTAGCATAGGTGAGCGGTTTCATCTTGGTTCGCCCGTCACCGCCACGGTAACATCTTGCCTCCATTGCCATCGCCAGATCATTCGCACGTCGAAACGCCGATACAAAAAGCGGCACCAGCAACGGTATCATATTTTTTGCCTTTTTGATAATACCGCCTGTCTCAAAATCCGCTCCACGCGCCATCTGTGCCCGCATAATCTTATCTGTCTCCTCCACAAGGATCGGAATGAAACGAAGTGCAATGGACATCATCATTGCAATCTCATGTACCGGAACATGAATCTTATTTAGCGGCTTCAATGCTTTTTCCATTCCGTCCGTCAATTCATTCGGTGTCGTTGTCAAAGTCATGACTGACGTTCCCAGAATCAGATAAATCAAACGAATGGACATTAATACCGCATTGCGTACTCCCTCATAGGTAATCTTAAATACCCAGAAAGATACCAGCACTTTTCCGTTTGTCAAAAACAGATTAAAGATCGCCGTGATGATCATCAACACCACGATTGCCTTCAATCCCTTTACCATATATTTCAAAGGCACTTTTGAAAAGTGGATGAATCCAAACATAAAAATCGTTGCCACCAGAAATCCCCAGACATTTCGGAACGTAAACAGCGAAATGACAAAGAGCAGCGTCGCAAACAATTTTACTCTCGGATCTAATTTATGAATGACAGAATCTGCCGGATAGTATTGTCCTATTGTAATATCTCGTAACATATTATCGTCCCAACTTTTTCAAAATTTCTTCTTTTGCCTCTGCAACCGTAGTTGCACTTGTGCTGACAGGAACACCCGCCTCCAGCAATTCATTCATCAGATAAGTGACCTGTGGTGCTGCAAGACCGACACTCTCCAATTCTTTATAATGACGGAATACTTCGCGCGGCGTATTGTCAAACATCACTTCTCCCTGATTCATCACAATGATACGTCCCACGTATTTTGCAACATCTTCCATACTGTGTGATACCAGAATGACGGTGATTCCCTGCTCTCTGTGGAGCTTTGCAACCTGATCTAAGATTTCATCCCGTCCTTTCGGATCCAATCCCGCCGTCGGCTCATCTAAGATCAGCACCTCCGGTTTCATCGCCAGTACTCCCGCTATCGCAACCCGTCGCTTTTGTCCGCCCGACAGATCAAACGGAGAATAGTAATACATCTCTTCCGGAAATCCTACATCACGCAGTGCCGCAAATGCACGAAGCTGTGCCTGCTCCTTTCCGACTCCCTGATTGAGCGGTCCGAAGCACACATCATCAAACACGGTTGTCTCAAACAACTGATGCTCCGGGTACTGGAACACCAATCCGACCTTGTTGCGGAGACTTCGCAGATCGTAATCCTTATCGTAAATATCTTCACCGTTATAGTAGATTCCGCCTGAAGTTGCCTTTGTCAATCCGTTCAAATGCTGTATCAGCGTGGATTTTCCCGAACCGGTATGTCCGATAATCCCGATAAATTCTCCATCTTCAATTTTTAGGTTAATATCCTTTAAGGCATGTATTGCATATGCGGTATCCGCACTGTATACATAATTTACTTTATCTAAAATAATTGACATTGTCTCACCTGTTAGAGTTTACATAATTCCTGTACCAATTCTTCTCTCCGCAAAATTCCTGCCGGAATCGGCAATCCCGCTTTGCGAAGCTCGTCCGCCAGAAGTGTCACCTGCGGTACATCCAGGCGATATTTTTTTAACGTATCGACCTGTGAAAATATCTCCCGCGGAGTTCCCTCCATCACAACTTTTCCTTTATCCATGACAAAGACCTTGTCCGCATCAACGACTTCTTCCATATAATGCGTGATTAGTATGATGGTGACGCCCTTTTTCTGATTCAAAAGATGTGCGGTCTTTATGACTTCTTTTCGTCCGTTCGGGTCCAGCATTGCCGTCGGCTCGTCCAGAATAATACAATCCGGCTGCATTGCCACAACACCTGCAATGGCAACTCTTTGCTTTTGTCCGCCGGAAAGTTTGTTTGGCGAGTGCGTGCGGAACTTGAGCATTCCGACTGCCTCCAGACTTTCCTCCACACGCTGCCAGATTTCGTCTGTCGGCACCCCCATATTCTCAGGACCGAATCCCACATCTTCTTCTACGATACTCGCAATGATCTGGTTGTCCGGATTCTGGAATACCATGCCCGCATTCTGCCGGATATCCCAGACATTCTCATCCTCGGACGTATCCATCCCGTCAACCCACATCGTTCCCTCTGTCGGTTTTAAAATCGCGTTCATGTGTTTTGCCAGTGTGGATTTTCCCGAACCGTTATGACCTAGGATTGCCACGAACTGTCCTTTTTCAATATCAATATCCACTCCCGCCAACGCGCTCTCGATGGATTCTACATTTCCCTCTTCGTCACGGTGTATGTAATCATGAATTAACTGACTTGTCTTGATAATTCCCATAGTGTCCTCTTATTTCCACTTCAGCCGGTGAAGTTCTCCCTCTAATTTCATGTGGTCAAACTGATTCTGACGCAATGCTTCATAAAGAACAATCGCCACAGAGTTTGACAGATTCAAAGAACGCGTCTCGCCTATCATCGGGATTCGGATACAGTTTTCCGGGTGTTCAACCAGTATTTCTTCCGGGATTCCCGCACTTTCTTTTCCGAACATGATATAACAATCCGATTCATAGGAAACCTCTGTATATACGTGTTTTCCCTTTGTCGTTGCCATATAAATCTTTGCGTTTGGATTTTTTTCTAAAAAATCCTGATAGTTCACATAGCGCTCTACTTCTAAATCTGACCAGTAATCCATTCCGGCTCTTTTGATCGCTTTTTCACTCAAACTGAAGCCCAACGGCTCTATCAAATGTAATTTTGTTCCTGTCGCAACGCAGGTTCTTCCGATATTCCCCGTATTTGCCGGAATTTCCGGCTCAAACAGAACAATATTTAACTTTGCCATCTTATGCTTCCTCTCTCAGACGCTTGATAAAATGCTCCAAACGTCCCAGTGCTTCTTTTAGATTCTCTAACGAATACGCGTAGGAGATTCGAAGGAATCCCTCACCACACGCTCCGAATGCAGTTCCCGGTACAACCGCTACCTTTTCTTCCTGCAGGAAACGGTTTGCAAATTCTTCGGATGTCATTCCGAATTCCTGAATGGACGGGAAAATATAGAATGCTCCATACGGTTCAAAGCACTGTAATCCCATCTCCTTAAAACGGTGTACCAAATATCTTCTTCTGCCGTTATATTCCTCACGCATTCTCTCCACATCCTCATCGCCGTTCCGAAGTGCGGAAACAGCCGCATACTGGCTTGTGGTCGGTGCGCACATAATAGCAAACTGATGTATTTTTAACATCTGGCTTAAGATATTTGCAGGCGCACAGGCATAGCCCAAACGCCATCCCGTCATAGCATACGCCTTTGAAAATCCATTAATCAACACGGTTCTCTCTTTCATTCCCGGCAGGGATGCGATGGTGACGTGCTTCTCATCCAGATAAGTAAGCTCGGAATAAATCTCATCACTGATCACGAACAGATCATGCTCTATGATGACCTCCCGGATTGCCTCTAAGTCTTTTTTCTCCATGACTGCTCCCGTAGGATTGTTCGGGAAAGGCAGGACCAAAAGCTTTGTCTTTGGTGTGATTGCCGCCTCTAATTCCTCTTTTGTCAGGCGGAATTCATTTTCTTCTTTTAACTCGATAATGACCGGAACTCCGTTTGCTAAAATTGCACACGGCTCATAGGAGACATAGCTTGGCTGCGGGATCAATACTTCATCTCCCGGATCAAGCATGGCACGCATTGCAATGTCAATCGCCTCGCTTCCTCCGACAGTAACCATAATTTCTTTATCATAATCGTAAGAAACATCGCATTTCCGATAAATATATTTTGAAATTTCTTGTTTTAATTCTTTTAATCCGGCATTCGAGGTGTAGAAGGTTCTTCCCTGCTCTAAGGAATAGATTCCCTCATCTCTGATATGCCACGGTGTATCAAAATCCGGCTCACCGACACCAAGTGAAATGGCATCGTCCATCTCATTTACAATGTCGAAAAATTTACGGATACCGGATGGTTCTATTTCTACTATTCTTTGAGATAATGGGTTTCTCATGGCAGCATATGTATCCTTTCGTCTTTTTTCGGTGCACTCATAATCGTTCCGTGATCTTTATATTTCTTCAAAATAAAGTTGGTCTTGGTGCTGAGTACGGAATCAAGTGTAGACAGTTTATCTGAGACAAACTGTGCAATCTCTCTTAAGGTTTTTCCCTCTAAGATAACCATAAAGTCAAAACCGCCGGAGATCAGATAAACCGCATTGACTTCCGGATATTTGTAAATGCGTTCTGCCACTTTATCAAATCCCATATCCCTCTGTGGGGTAACACGCACTTCAATCATGGCGGTTACTTTTTCGATTCCTGTTTTTTCCCAGTTGATCAGTGTGTGATAACCGCAGATGATGTGCTCTGCTTCCATGCTCTCTAATTCATTCAAAACGTCTGTCTCATTGACACCCAGCATGATTGCCAGCTCTTTTAAGTCGACTCTGCTGTTTTTTTCTATAAATGTTAAGATTTTTTCTCGCATACTCTTCCTCCAATATTCGTTTCGGACTATGCCAAAACTTTATATAATTCATCCGTTTTCGGGGGCTCTAAATATCTGGTTTCGTCCTCATTGTGTAAAATCCTGTCATTTCCGGCGGTCGCCTTTCCGATAATGACCGCAGGGATTCTCGCCTTTTGCAGTTCCATCACCAGACGGTTTCCGTCCTTTGCCGCCATCAGCATAGAACCGCTGGAAATCAGTTCATACGGACTAATGCCAAAATATTCACAGATCTCTACTGTCTCCTGTTTTAACGGAATTTTCTTCAAATCAATTTCCAGTCCGACGCCAGATGCCTCCGCAAGTTCCCAGAGTGCTCCAAACACACCGCCCTCTGTGATGTCATGCATTGCAGCAACGCCAGACTTAACGGCGGTGGCGGCCTCCGGTAACACTGATAAATATCGGTCGAACGCCTTCGCCGACTCTATAAAAGGTTTCGCATAACGGGTGCTTAACTCCGCCTCCCGCTCTTTTGCCAAAATCACCGTTCCCTCTATTCCAATCCACTTCGTCACAAGAATATCCATATCCGGCTCTGCCGAGGCTGTGGATATCAGACCGCCTTCTTTGACCTTTGCCACACCTGTCACGGAAATAACAATCTGATTGACCGCTTTGGTCACCTCGGTATGCCCTCCCATAACCTGTATGTGATTCTTTTCACAAGCCGACTCCACCTGTGACATGACCGTCTTTAATTCTTCTTCGCTTGCATTCTCCGGTAAGAGCATCGTCAGCATTACCCCGATTGGTTCTGCACCCGAACTCGCCAGATCATTGACGGTAATCTGGATTGCAAGTTCTCCGATGTCTGTCGCCGTTCCGGTAATCGGATCTGTGGAGATTACAAAAACTTCATCGTCCGCCAGCTTTAAAGCGGCACAGTCTTCGCC
>CAKRJK010000061.1 GCA_934351705.1 uncultured Lachnospiraceae bacterium | reverse complement strand
CCTTTGAAGGAGAAGAACAAGCACCGTTGGAACCCTGATGACGATGGAACTTAGAACCATGAGCCATAGGTCCTCTATGCTGACCATGTCTCTTGATAGCACCCTGGAATCCTTTACCTTTTGAAATTGCAGTTGCGTCGATCTTGTCGCCCTCTGCAAAAATATCAGCTTTGATCTCGTCTGCTAAGTTGTACTCCTCAGCATTCTCAAACTTAAACTCTCTGACAAATCTCTTGCCTGTTACACCGGCTTTGTCAAAATGTCCTTTTTCAGCCTTGGTTACACCATGTCTGTTTCTGATTTCTTTTTTGCCGCTGGCATCTTTTGTGACGATTTTGTCTTTCTTGTCAGCGAAACCTACCTGCACTGCACTGTAACCATCGTTCTCAACAGTTTTAATCTGTGTTACTACGCATGGTCCTGCCTGCAATACAGTAACCGGAGTTAATACTCCGTCTGCGTTGAAGATTTGAGTCATTCCGACTTTTGTAGCTAAGATTGCTTTCTTCATTCTTTTACCTCCTGTTTTCTCTACAGCGGAACGCTTCATGCCCAACTTGTGGGGTAGCGGAACCGTTCATCCTAGAACAGTTAGTATCTATCTAACCCTTCAGGATTGTTACCTTAATTAATTGTTTTTCATTTTGATATCAATGTAAACACCTGCCGGCATCTCTAAACGAGATAACGCATCAACCGTTTTCTGGGTTGGTGTCATGATATCGATAAGTCTCTTATGAGTTCTCTGCTCGAACTGCTCTCTGGAATCTTTGTATTTGTGAACAGCTCTTAAGATAGTAACTACTTCCTTCTTAGTTGGAAGTGGTACCGGTCCGCTCACCTGTGATCCGTTTTTCTTTACAGTCTCGATGATTTTTTTTGCTGATGCATCTACTAATTCGTGATCATAAGCTTTTAATGTGATTCTCATTACTTGACTTGCCATAAAAAAAGTCGCCTCCTTTTCGCACTTTATATCAGTACGACAAGCGGTGACTGTACACTCCTCCGTGTGTATCCTAATGGTTCTCACACGTTGTTTCTACTCTTTGTAGACGATTTATGTGGTACAGTGACTTGTCGCCAGTTTCCTAACTTGACATTCGCTCCACGGAAAACCTGCTATAATAAGCAGCAACCTCACGCTTCTACGCTATCAATGTCACAGCAAAGTCTAGTATACAGTAGATTTTTCCAAAGTGCAAGACATTTTCCGAAAAGATTGTATTTTTTTAAGTACAATCTTGAAATATGTGTTTTTTGATAAAAAAACAGAGCAACGCCTCATAAAAAGCCTGTTTTTATGACCGCGTAACTCTGTTTCTTCTATATTATATAGTTGCTTTTTTCTACCGTGCCTATCTGCTTCTCTCCAGCCATTTTAAAATATCATCATAGACCTGCTGTTTGTCTAACTCATTTAAAATCTCATGTCTGTCGTTCTCGTATAATCTGCATTTGACATCCTTGATTCCTGCCTGTTTGAACTTGTGGTATACCTTTACGACACCTGCGCCCAAATCTCCTACCGGATCGTCTTTTCCCGAGATGATCAGAACCGGAAGGTCTTTTGGCATTTTGTCGATATTTTTCTTCTGGTTGTCAAAGTATACCGCCTCAAACAAGCCTTTGTATGCGTTGAGTGTGAATTTAAACGTACATTTCGGATTTGAATAGTATGCCTTTACAATATCGGTGTCTTTGGTAAGCCAGCTGATTTCCGCATTTTTTCCTGTGACATCATATCTCTTATACGGTTTGCCGAAAGTCAGCTTTTCTACAAACGCACTGGTGTAATGCCAGCCGTGGATTTTTGCGAGGAAGTTTGTCAGTGCCAGTGCGGTTTTGGTGGCGGCATCATTCACGCAGCCTGTTCCCATCACGATCGCACCCGCAAGCCCTTTTCCGTATTTTGCAAGATATTTTCTCAGCATGTAAGAACCCATGCTGTGTCCCAGCATAAAGTACGGAACTCCCGGATTATCCTGCTGTGTCAGCACACGCAGGGTATTCATATCTTCTACCAGAGTATCGGACGGATTCTCTGCCATATATCCCCAATCCTTCGGTGAGTTGACGGATTCTCCGTGTCCGAGGTGATCGTGAATCACTACCATATATCCGTTCTGTGTCAAAAATTCCGCAAATGCTTCATATCTTTCTTTGTACTCTACCATTCCGTGCGTAATCTGTAAGATCGCTTTGTACTCTCCGCTGTCCGGAATCCAGCGGATTGCATCAATATCTGTCTTTTTGTCATTTGATTTGTACTTGAATCCTTCTTTTCTCATGCTGTCCCTCTCTTTTTTTGTTTTATCTCGCAACTATATCATTGCAACTTGCAACTATTTTAACTTTATTATAACGCTTTTTCTTTAAAATGCAAGAAAAAAATGTATCACCTTTCCTATTCTCTGTAAAAACATCAAAAATATAAGGCAATACATTTCTCCGTACTTATTCCCGTTCCTCTACCGGTATTAATTTTCCTTTAAAGAGTTCTTCCGGTTTTTTCCAGACCGGTTCTTCCAATTCTTCCGCTATTTTTACCAGAACCTCTTCCGGAATGCGGTCGATCTGCTCAAACAATTTTGAAAAGAACACTTCATAAATATATTTTGAATACATCTCATACTGTTCTTTTCCCAAATCCGTAACGCGGATCACGATATTTTTGCGGTTTCCCTCTATATAATATTTTTCCAGCAGTCCTTTGCTTGCCAGCTTGTTGACGATTCTGGTAAAATTGCTCGCGGTAATACCGAGACGGCTCGCGATCATTGCCATATTCTGATTTAACTGTTCATTCTCCAAAAGGTACTCCAATACCTGAACCTGCTCAAAGGATATTTGAATATCTGTTCCGTAAAAGTCTTCTTTTTTATATATGCCTGCATACGTATTTGCGTATCGAATCAATTTTTCTAAAAACAAACGGTTCTTTCCCATCCAATCTAAGTACATAATCTCATTTTCTCCTTCGCATTCCTATTTCTCGTCTACTTTAACGCATTTTTTGCTTTTTTTCAACTTTTTATTTTTCTGTTTTACATTTTGTACATATGTGTGTAAAATAAAAGCTGTATGAATTAGTCATTATATTATATAAGGAAAGGACTCTTTATGTGGATTGCTGATAACTGGAAAGAATATGAAGTAATAGATTGTTCAAAGGGAGAAAAATTAGAGCGATGGGGTGACTTTATCTTAGTCCGCCCCGATCCTCAGGTCATCTGGGATACCCCAAAGACCAACAAAAAATGGAGACAGAAAAACGGTCATTATCACCGCAGCAAAAAGGGTGGCGGCGAATGGGAATTTTTTAATCTGCCACAGCAATGGGATTTGCATTACAAAGATTTAACATTTCACTTAAAGCCTTTCAGCTTTAAGCACACGGGACTTTTTCCTGAGCAGGCTGTCAACTGGGATTGGTTTGGTGACAAGATCAGACACGCTAACCGCCCTATCAAGGTTTTGAATCTTTTTGCTTATACAGGCGGTGCAACACTTGCGGCGGCGGCGGCAGGTGCCAGCGTCACCCATGTAGACGCTTCCAAAGGAATGGTGACCTGGGCAAAAGAGAACGCCGTGGCAAGCGGACTGAAAGATGCACCGATACGATGGCTGGTGGATGACTGCGTCAAGTTTGTGGAACGCGAGATCAGACGTGGTAATCATTACGACGCAATTATTATGGACCCGCCTTCTTACGGAAGAGGTCCAAAGGGCGAAATCTGGAATATCGAAGAAGCAATCCATCCTCTGGTAAAACTCTGTACACAGCTCTTATCAGACGAACCTCTCTTTTTCCTGATCAATTCCTATACTACGGGATTGCAGCCGGCTGTTCTCGCCTATATGCTCGGCACGGAGCTCGGACATTTGAACGGAACAGTCTCTGCCGATGAGATTGGACTTCCGGTATCCTCAAACGGTCTGGTGCTGCCTTGCGGCGCGAGCGGAAGATGGGAAGAACTGTAAAAACGCAGACAAAAAACGCTGTCATTTGAGAAATGTCTCATATGACAGCGTTTTGCTATCTTTGTCTTATTCTATTTTACTCTTTATCTTGATATAAATCATATCAGCAATTTCTGCCACGCAGCCGACTGCCATAATCCATGTATACTGGTCTGCCGCTCTTGTCGGAAGTGTAACGTCTTCTGTCAGGATGAAAAATCCGACCGATGCGATTGCAAGTATCACGCCTGCAATCCGAAACGGTACTTTTAAGTCAATCTCTAACTTCACTTCCCCGTTCTCGTCCTGTTTCTCCTGTGCTTTCTTTTTCTTTTGAAGATAAGTGATCAACAATGCAACGGCTCCGATCGCGGTAATAACCGCCAGAATCAAGTTAGATACTGCCCACGCATCAAGATTTCTCATTCCACGCGGTGCCGCCTCTTCATCTAATTGCTCTAAATTATCTCCCTGTGCATCGTCTGTATTCTGCACCGCTGCCGGATTTGCATTTGCATTTGCCTGCCCCGTGGCATCGGTTGCTCCCGTACCGGCTGCAAATGTCGCGGTATCCCCGTCTGCCGCATCTGACAAAAGGCTGTCATCGTACTCATTTTGAAAACTCATCGTTCCGACTTTCATTCCGTCGGTATTCTTGACAACTGTCTCGCTGATAAGCCGGTTGTCATTGCTGTATTTTACGTGGACGGCAATGTCATAGACATTTTCGTCGTATATATATCCCGCTTTTTGTTCTTCTATCTTCTGTGTAAAACGGTAATGATAATCTCCCACCCGGGTGTATGTAATCTGAATCTGTTTTGTGTCATCATTTCCAATCAATGTTACCGCGTAACCCGCCTCGGTACTTCCATCCGGCATCGGATTTGTACTTTCCACCGGGGTAAGACAATATTCAAAGGTTTTGTCTTTACGCGAAAGCATATAATCTGTCGTTTGGAATATCTGCTCAATCGGAATGGTAATCGTTGTCGTCTCCGCCGCCGATACTATAAATCCCCGGGATGTAAACAGGCACGTAAAAACCAAAAGGCATATCAATATTCTTTTCACATGATTATGTTGATGTGTCCTGCTCATCCTCTACCGCTCCTCTGCTTTTTCTTTGCTGTCTTCTTTCCAACATTTTCCTAAGCACTATCTCTATTGTCAATAATATCACTAATATTATGACAATCCAACACCACAATGGTATTTTATTGAGAAATGCCCATATTTTCTTTCTGTCTAATCCCAGACCTTTTTTGCTGTTATCGGCAAATGTGTTTTCAAACACCTCGTCTGTGATTCTTCCAATCAATACGTGCCTTCCGTTGGTACTGCTCGAAGTACACGTATATAATAAAACTATATGATCATTAGGCGTTAATCCTATATCTCTCGTATGTATTGAATTTTCCAGCAATTTCTGCAAATACTGCTGCTGTTCTTCCTGTCCTTCAATCGCCGGAGTAAAAATATTAAAGTTGTATGCATCCTGTTCCATGAATGCAAAGAACTCTAAACCGTGTTCTTTTCCCCCGCAATAAATACTTCCGTATTTATGCGAATCAAAATATTCCTTGTCTTTAAAGTTTCCGATCTCACCGAACATTGCATTGGCATCCATATGATGTCCGTACAAAATACTGTTGTAATCGGAAAAGTCCTGTTTGTTTCTGTAATCCAAAAAAATACTTCCAACCAGAGAGTATTCACCCTTTACGTTGGTATTGATATATTTGTCATTATCTGTCGTCTGCAGGATCGGATAATCAATGTGTGTTCCGTATACCTGAATCCATCCGAATACATCGGGATTGATATTTTTTAATTCTTCAAACGACAAACTGTTTTCCGCAGTCGGTTTATAACTTTCATACTGCTCTGCATCCGCTTCGTGGTAAATCTGTTTGGTATCCCACAGCGCATAGATACTGAAGATAAGGAAAACCAGGAAGAATGACAACATAATGGTATCCAGTATGTTATCAATCGTCCTTACAATTTTCCGACCGATTTCCTGTCTATCTGTACTTGTTGTATGGTCTTCCTGATTTTTCACATTCATCTCTTAATTAGTTTGCTCTTCTCTTTTTACCTAAAACGATAACTGCACAACCTGCGATTGCTACTACAATCAATGCAATGTATGGTAAATTGTTTACCAGGATACCTGCAGGAGTTACAGATGTTTCGTCATGCTCATTTGTTACTGCTGCTGAGTTTACTTTCTCACCAACAAGACCTGTTGCTGTAACACCCTCGTTTTTGTTACCTGTGATGTTGGATGTTTCTGCATTGGAGGTTACATCTACTTTTGCCTGATATGCATCATATGCTGTCTCAGTTACTGTGTAGGTTGTACCTGCCGGTAACTCTTTGAATGTAAGGTACTGGTCGTTTGCAAGTGCAAATGTTCCGTTTCCTCCGTCAAAAGTTACTTCCTCTACAAATCCGTCAGCTCCGTAAATGTAACCTGTTGCTGTAGTTACATCTGAAGTCTCAGGGAATGTCATGTTAAGGTTAAACTCGAATCTCTTTGTTAAATCTCCTGTTGCACCTGTTACGGCTTTGGAAATCTTTAATGCATACTGGTTTGCATCCGGATCGTCTGTACCCGGTTCCGGTTTGTCCGGAACAACCGGATCTGTACCACCACCGTTTTTGGTGTATGTATTTACGAAACGGAAATCGTTTCCTGTTGCCTCTGTTGAGGTGTTTGTCTTGTCATCGGAATCGTCTGTGTTTGGTTTCTGGTCATCTGTAGATGGTTTTGCCTCTACTTTTGTTCCCTCTTCACCGTCTGTTCCTTCTTTTTCTACGATTGCTTTGTCAACTTCCGGTCCGTTCTCACCGTTTACAACCCATACCTGTAAAAGATATTTGGAATCGTCATAAGACATTTTACCGGTTCCGTTTCCGTTATCGATGTCCTCAGCACCTGCTGCCTCTGTTACTTCATAAGCGTATACACCTGCGTGTGGCCATGTAACATCTGCTAAGATGTCTGTGGACTCTTTTACGATTTTACCGTCTGCTGCAGCTTCACCCTCTGCAAATTTCAGTGTAACCGGGTTGATTGCTACCGCATCACCCTGTTTCTGCTCAAAGTTAAATGTAAATGCTGCTTTTGGTGTCTGAATACCTTCCGCAATATCCAGCTCTTTTGTAATGGCAACTGTTTTAGCGCCATCTGCAGGTGCTGCTGTTACATGGCTTGCTACTGTGCTTGTTGCACCAACGCACAAGCTCAAAGCCATAACGCCTGCGAAAAGTTTTGTTACGATTTTGTTATTCTTCATCGCTTTTCCTCCATCTCTTTTTCATGTTTCTTATTCTTTTATCTATATAATCTATAATGGCGTCATTATAGTTATATACTTCTTCTGCGAACAATCGCAAATACCTGACCTAAGGTATCGTCTACATCCACAGCTCCGTATACCCGGCTGTCAACTGCCGACTCTCTGGCATCCCCTAACACGAATACCTGATCTCTTCCTACCTTAAGCGGAAATTCTACCTGGTCTTTATACGGAGCGGTCTCTTCATATATCCTCGGTTCCTGTTGAACCGAACCGTTGACCTCCAGACCTCGTTCTGTGATGTCGACTACATCACCCTCTCTGGCAATGACACGTCTGACCTGTTTTTGTCCTTTGTATTCAAGTACTATGG
>CAKRJK010000060.1 GCA_934351705.1 uncultured Lachnospiraceae bacterium | reverse complement strand
TATAAGCAGAAAACAAGCAATAAAAAACAGGGGCAGTTACATTTTTTGTGACTGCCCCTTTCGTATTTGTTCTTAGTCGTTTGGATTCATATCAATTCCGCGATGTCTGTCTGCTTTTGGATCAGTACCGAAAGTATAATCATTACCCGGTAAGATTGCATTCAATAACACACCTGCAATCGCTGCAATCGCAAGACTTGTCAAAGTAATGTGAGTGCTTGCAACAGTGAAAGTCAGACCGTCGGAGAAACCAAGACCGCATACCAGAATTACGGCTGCGATGATCAAGTTACGTGATTTTGTGAAATCAACATGGTTTTCTACGATGTTACGAACACCGATTGCGGAAATCATACCGTAAAGGATAAAGCTGACACCTCCGATAATGGAAGCCGGCATAGAACCGATGATAGCAGATACCTTTGGAATGAAGCTCAATACAATGGCATAAACGGCTGCAAGACGGATTACTTTCGGATCGTGTACACGGCTCAATTCCAATACACCGGTATTTTCACCGTAAGTTGTGTTTGCAGGACCACCGATCAAAGCGGAGAAAGAAGTTGCAAGACCGTCACCGATCAATGTGCGGTGTAAGCCCGGATCTTCAATAAAGTTCTCATCTACGGTTGCGGAGATGGCGGAAATATCACCGATGTGTTCCATCATGGTAGCAATCGCGATCGGAGCCATAACTAAAATAGCGGTCAGATTAAATTTACAAATCTGGAACGGCGGAAGACCAACCCATGCTGATTGAGCCACAGAGGTGAAGTCAAGAATTGCGGTGCCGTCAGGATTTGTCACGCCGCAGGCATTCAGGATCAATGCGAGTGCGTAAGGAATCACAACGCCCATTAAGATAGGAATAATTTTGAACATTCCTTTTCCCCAGACATTAAAGATTACAATTACCACAAAAGCGACAATCGCCAATAACCAGTTAGTGGAAGCGTTTGAGATTGCACTCGGTGCAAGACTGAGACCGATACAGATGATGATCGGACCGGTTACAACCGGCGGTAAGAAACGCATGACACGCTTTACACCGGCAAGTTTGATGATCAATGCCAAAACAAGATAAAGAAGACCGGCAACGACAATACCGCCACAGGCATACGGTAATTTTTCACCGTAGCTCATATCGGCAAAAATACCGGTATCTAATTCGGCAACGGTTGCAAAACCGCCTAAAAAAGCAAAGGATGAACCTAAGAAAGCAGGAACCTTCATCTTGGTACAGGCATGGAAAAATAAAGTTCCCAGACCGGCACAGATTAAGGTAACCTGTACGGATAATCCTTCGCCATGAAAATAACTGTTGACCAGAATCGGCACTAAGATCGTTGCTCCGAACATAGCAAACATATGCTGAAGTCCGAGAATTAACATTTTCGGTGTGCCTAAAGCACTGGCATCTTTGATAACACCATTTTCGTTATTCATGGATAAACTCCTCCTATGTATGTTGTTAATATTTTTTTACCATAGTAGATTATAAAGTGTTTTGTGCCATAGGGCAAGCCAAATTTTATAAGAAGAAAAAAGAAATGGTCAAAAGAAAGCGGCTATGCTACAATAAAGGCTAAGAAAAACGGAAACAGGGAGGGAATCGGAGTGAATGCAATCTACGAAAAATTACAGAGGTGCTATGACTGTATCAGAGAGAAAACAGACTTTCAGCCGGAGGTGGCTTTAATCCTCGGTTCGGGGTTTGGACAATATACAGACGAATTTCGGATTACAGAGAGAATTGACTACCATGAGATCGAAGGCTTTCCGGTATCGACCGTGGAGGGACACGCAGGTGAATTTTTGTTCGGATATATGGGAGAGGTTCCGATTGTCATTATGAACGGAAGAGTTCATTATTATGAAGGCTATTCCATGCAGGATGTCGTACTGCCAACCAGATTGATGAAAATGTTAGGAGCTAAGATATTGTTTCTGACCAATGCGGCAGGCGGCTGCGGTGACGGATTCCATGCGGGGGATTTAATGCTGATCACCGATCAGTTGTCCATGTTTGTCGAATCTCCGCTGATCGGACAAAATATCAGTGAGTTGGGAACAAGATTTCCGGATATGAGCCGTATCTATGATGAAGATTTGCAGGAGATTATCAGAAAGAAAGCAAAAGAGATCGGTATTGATTTAAAAGAGGGCATTTACTGCCAGTTTAAGGGACCGAATTACGAATCACCGGCAGAAGTGCGTGCGGCGAAATTATTAGGTGCCTCTGCGGTGGGAATGAGTACCGCATGTGAGGCAATCGCGGCAAACCATATGGGAATGAAAATTTGCGGAATCTCCTGTATCACAAATCTTGCGGCAGGCATGTCCGAGGTTCCTCTTTCCCATGTTGAGGTGCAGGAAACGGCGGCAAGAGTCGCACCGATGATTCGCAGACTGCTGCATGAGTCAATTGTTGCACTGTATGGGGAAATCAGGTGATAAGATGAATGTTCGTTTTTATAATGCAAAAATTCTGACATTGGATGAAAAAAATAAGTTTCAAATTATAGAGGGCGAACTTTGGGTAAAGGGCAATACGATCTGTTATATCGGCGACGGTGAGGACATTGCAGATGTGTGCCAAAGAGAGCAGGATATTATCGTGTGGGAGAGAGAAATCGATGCCGACGGAAATCTGCTGCTGCCGGGATTCAAAAACGCACACACACATTCCGCGATGACCTTTTTGCGCTCTAAGGCAGATGATATGCCCCTGCAGGATTGGTTAAATCAACAGGTTTTTCCAAACGAAGCCAGGTTAAAGGGCGAGGATGCCTATTGGCTTGCAAAACTTGCAATTATGGAATATCTGACAAGCGGAATTACTGCAATGTTTGATATGTATATTTATCCGAGAGAGGTGATACAGGCGGGAATCGACTGCGGTTTTCGCACGGTACAGGTGAGCGGATTAAATAATTTCACCTCTTCATTGGAGGAGTTGGAGGAACAATATCTGCAATATAACCAATATCATGAGCTTTGCAGCTATAAGCTGGGATTTCACGCGGAATATACGACGGATAAAAAGCTGCTGGATGGAGTTGCGGCGTTGGTGCAAAAATACAAAGCCCCAATGTATACGCATATTGCCGAAACCAGGAAAGAAGTGGAAGAATGCAAAGGACGGTACGGTGTCAGTCCGGCACAGTTATATGAGAAGATGGGAATGTACCAGTACGGCGGCGGAGGTTTTCACTGTGTCTGGTTTGATGAAAAAGACATTGATATCTATGCAAAAAATGGTGTCTCCGTCATCACAAATCCGGGTTCTAATGTCAAGCTGGCAAGCGGAATCGCACCGCTTTCGGAAATGCAGAAAAAGGGCGTTAATATTGCAATCGGCACAGACGGGGCGGCGAGCAATAATTGTCTGGATATGTTTCGTGAGATGTTTCTGGTCACAGGTCTTGCGAAGCTGCGCGAGGAGGACGCGTCCGTGATGGATGCGGAGGATGTCTTGTATATGGCAACGACCGGAGGAGCGATCGCAATGGGCTTAGAGGATTGTGACAGGCTTGCAGTCGGCAAAAAGGCGGATTTGATGATGATCGATCTATGGCAGCCGAATATGCAGCCGATCAACCATCTCACCAAAAATCTGGTTTACAGCGGAAGTAAGCAGAATGTAAAATTGACGATGGTCAACGGCAAAATATTATATGAGGACGGAGAATATCAGATTGGTGTATCGCCGCAGGAAATCTATGCGAAAGCCAATGAGATTGTAAAGAAGATGCGATGAGAATTATTTATATTATGCACAGTTGTTTTGCGGTGGAGATTGAGGACACTTTGCTGCTATTTGATTATTTTGACAAAAGAAAGACACCGGAGGTACAGTTTGAAGGAACCCTTCCCGATTTTTCAAAGTATCGGAAATGCTATATTTTTGCAAGCCACGGACACAGGGATCACTTCTGGCTGGAATCCCTCAAGTGGGGAATGGAATATCCCGATATGATATTTTTTCTTGGAAATGATATGCGTTTTAATCAAAAGTATCTGGAGAGAAACGGCATTGACTATCAGGTCAAAGAGCGGATGATCACCATGCGGCCGGAAAGCTGTTTTGAGGATGGAATGCTTGAGGTCAAAGCGCTCGGCTCGACAGATACCGGAGTATCATTTTTAGTCAGGTGCAAAGGAAACACGATTTTTCACGCGGGTGATTTGAACGACTGGTGCTGGGTGGAGCGAAAGGGCGATAAAAAAGACGAAGAATACCGCAGGAAAATGCGTGATGAGTTCCGCAAAGAGCTGGAGCCTTTAAAAGAGGTTACGTTGGATGCCGCCTTTGTCGTTTTAGATCCGAGATTGGAAGACGGTTACAAAAACGGAATGGATTATTTTATCCATCATATCAATGCCGCAAAAATCTTTCCGATGCATATGTGGGGACACTATGAACTGATTCCTCAGTACAAATGGAAATTGATTGACAGCGGAGAAAAAGAACTGGCGGATAAGGTTGTTGAGATTACACACGAGAATCAGATATTTGATATCTGAGAATTGATTTTATAAAGTGAGCGAGGGAATACTATGCAAGTAACGATTTATACAGACGGAGCAGCGAGAGGAAATCCGGACGGACCGGGCGGTTACGGTGCAGTCTTACAGTTTGTGGACAGCAAAGGCGTGCTGCATGAGAGAGAATTGTCTGCGGGATACAAAAAAACGACCAATAACCGGATGGAACTCATGGCGGCAATCCGGGGACTGGAGGCGTTGACAAAACCATGTGAGGTAACGCTCTACTCAGACTCAAAATATGTGGTGGACGCGTTTAACCAGAACTGGATCGAGGGCTGGATCAAACGCGGCTGGAAAAAAGCAGACAAAAAGCCGGTAAAAAATGTAGATTTATGGAAATATTTATTAAAGGTCATGGAGCCGCACAAAGTCAGATTCGTGTGGGTAAAAGGACATGACGGCCATCCCGAAAATGAACGGTGTGACACGCTTGCGACCACAGCGGCGGACGGAGGGAATCTTCTGGAGGACACCGAGTTATCCGTAGCAGAAAATACGCAAATTGGGATGGGCGACATCTTGAAATAAGAGTTTTCCTATGCTATGATAAAAAGAAGTGAAAAATGGAGGGATATCTATGGCATTTTTAGCGAGCTTAATACAATATGTAGTAATTGCGGTGATCTTGGCGGCACTTGCCGTTGCAGGAGTATTTACAGGTAAAAAATTGCGTGACCGCAAGGATGCAAAAGATGCTGCTTTGGCAGAAGAGACAAAAGAGTAATGAATTTTGGAGGAATTTAGTGTGAAAAAATATGGCGTAAATGAACTCAGAAAGATGTATTTGGAATTTTTCGAGAGCAAGGGACATCTTTCTATGAACAGTTTTTCTCTGGTGCCTCATAACGACAACAGCCTGCTTTTGATCAATGCGGGTATGGCACCGTTAAAACCTTATTTTACAGGACAGGAGGTACCGCCACGCAAACGTGTGACAACCTGTCAGAAATGTATTCGTACAGGAGACATTGAGAATGTAGGTAAGACAGCAAGACATCTTACCTTCTTTGAGATGCTCGGAAACTTCTCATTTGGAGATTATTTCAAACATGAGGCGATCGCATGGAGCTGGGAGTTTTTAACCCAGGTGATCGGTATGGAGCCGGAGCGTCTGTATCCGTCCATCTACGGCGAGGACGAGGAAGCATTTGAGATCTGGACAAAAGAAATCGGTGTGCCGGCAGAGAAGATCACACGTTTTTATCGTGATGAGAACGGCGAGTGTGACAATTTCTGGGAGCATGGCGCAGGTCCTTGCGGTCCGTGTTCGGAGATTTATTACGACAGAGGAGAGAAGTACGGCTGTGGAAGTCCTGATTGTAAGGTGGGCTGTGAGTGCGACCGTTTCATGGAAGTATGGAACAACGTGTTTACACAGTTTGACGGCGACGGACACGGCAATTATGTAGAACTTGCAAACAAGAATATTGATACAGGTATGGGATTAGAGCGTCTGGCAGTTGTTGTTCAGGATGTGGATTCCGTATTTGACATTGATACCATGAAAGCAATCCGCGATAAAATCTGTGAGATTGCGAATAAAACCTATCAGACCGATGCGATGGATGATGTATCAATCCGTCTGATCACCGATCATATCCGTTCCGCAACCTTTATGATTTCTGACGGAATCATGCCAAGTAACGAGGGAAGAGGCTATGTGCTTCGACGCATTATCCGTCGTGCGGCACGTCACGGAAGATTACTCGGCATTGAAGGAAAATTCCTTGCAAAATTAAGCGAGACAGTCATTGCAGAGAGCAAAGACGGATACCCGGAGTTAGAAGAAAAGAAAGAATTTATCTTAAAAGTCTTAACACAGGAAGAAGAGAAATTCAATAAGACGATCGATCAGGGACTCAGTATCCTTGAAGAAATGCAGCAGGAGATGACTGCGGCAGGAAGCAAAGTACTTTCCGGCGAGCATGCATTCAAATTATATGATACCTATGGATTCCCGTTAGATTTAACACAGGAAATCTTAGAGGAAAAAGGCTTTTCCATCGACGAAGAAGGCTTTACCAAATGTATGGAGGAGCAGAGAAAGAAAGCCCGCAGTGCAAGAAAAGAGACAAACTATATGGGAGCGGACGCTACCGTATACGATGAGATCGATCCGGCGATTACCTCAAGTTTTGTCGGATATGATCATTTAGTACATGAATCAAAGGTTACGGTATTGACCACAGAAACCGAGCTAACAGAGGCGTTGTCTGACGGTGAGGTCGGAACAATCATTGTGGAGGAGACTCCGTTCTATGCGACAATGGGTGGTCAGTGTGCAGACAACGGAACCATTGAGACGGCAGACGGACTGTTTTGCGTAGAGGATACCATCCAGCTTCGCGGCGGAAAGATCGGTCATGTCGGAAAAATGACAAAAGGAATGATCAAAGCAGGGGATACCGTTACCCTGCGTGTCAACGAGAAAAAACGTAATCTGACAAGAAGAAACCACAGTGCAACACACTTGCTGCAAAAAGCACTCCGTGAGGTACTCGGAACACACGTAGAACAGCACGGTTCTTATGTGGATGAGGGCAGGCTCCGTTTTGACTTCTCCCACTTTGCGGCAATGACAGCCGAGGAGATTGCAAAAGTAGAGAACATCGTAAATGAAAAGATTGCCGAAGCACTTCCGGTAGAGACAAAAGTCATGACACTGGATGAGGCGAAAAAGAGCGGTGCAATGGCATTATTCGGTGAGAAATACGGTGATACCGTACGCGTGGTAAGCATGGGCGATTTTTCAACCGAGCTTTGCGGCGGAACACACGTAGACAATACTTCCAATATCAGTGTATTCAAGATTATTTCCGAATCCGGTATTGCGGCAGGTGTCAGACGTGTCGAGGCGCTGACATCAGAGGGTGTTTTTGAATATTACGACAAGCTGGAAGAGACGATAGAAGAAGCTGCCAAGACCGTAAAGACCAATCCGGCAGGTCTGGTAGAAAAATTAGAGCATTTGATGGCAGAGATGAAAGCATTGCAGAGCGAGAACGAGTCCTTAAAGAGCAAGGCAGCAAAAGAGGCGCTCGGAGATGTCATGGATCAGGTAACAGAAGTCAAAGGAATCAAGCTGCTGGCAACCAGTGTCGCAGGTGTCGATATGAACGGTCTGCGTGATCTGGGCGATCAGTTGAAGGACAAGCTGGGCGAAGGTGTGATCGTGCTTGCGTCTGAGAATGACGGAAAAGTCAACCTTGTTGCAATGGTAACGGA
>CAKRJK010000059.1 GCA_934351705.1 uncultured Lachnospiraceae bacterium | reverse complement strand
GTCTTACATAGACTTTGCTCTTTTTCTGTGTTAAAATAAAAAAAGTTAATATTCAAAATGGAGAATTAGGATGAGAGATTATAATTACAAAATTCATATAGAGAAAATACGTTTTCATCTAAAAAAGAAAAATACCTTATTAATCCGTGGCTGGTATCCGGAGGACAACCCACAAAACAGAACACTTGAAATCCACTTGGATAACGAACGCTTAACCGAAACATGCAGTATCAAGAACGGAATTGAAATCCGTCAGCGTTATCTCAGATATCAACAAAATATCAATGAGGAACTGTTATTTGAGGTCGCACTTCCGAGTGACTGGAGAACCCATAAGCAATTAATCATCACAGATGTGCAGGGAGCGGAAAAAACCATAATTCGCAAAGTGAGCGTTCAACAGCTGCAAGAACAGGAACGCGGTGTCGAATATTATGTAGAGACAGTTCATCTTACCGATGGGAAAATGACGATTTCCGGTTGGGGAGTCGGAAACACAGAATTGCAAGTCTCATTAGAGGAGAACAAAAAAGTATTGCCGGATGTAGACATCAAGACCAGCTATCGCAGGGATGTCATGGAAATGTTTGAAGAGATTGAAGGCAAATATGAGGCAGGATTTCAGATCACAGTGCCGGTACAGAGCAATCGGAGATTGGAGCTTGTCTTAAAAGCCGACAATAAGGAGAGCAGATATAAAATATCAACTGCGGCTGCCAGAAAAGGAAAAGGCACACAGGGAGGAATCAACAATTTCCAAAAGTTTTTCATCTATTGGAAAAAAGAAGGATTGCGTTCCACCTTCCAGAGAATTCAGGTGAAAGTTTTTCATAAAAAAGATACTTTTACTTATGATCGGTGGTATAGAGAACGTCAGGTAACCGAGGAAGAGTTAAATGCCCAGAGAGAATGCCGATTTTCCTATAATCCCAAATTCAGCATCGTAGTTCCGCTGTATCGGACAAAAGAGTCCTACCTGCGTGCAATGATAGAGTCGGTCGCAGGTCAGACTTACACAAACTGGGAGCTTTGTCTGACAGACGGAAGCGGAGAGGGAAACACGTTAGAGAAAATCGTAGCGGAATATCAGAACAAAGGGCTTCCTATCCAATATCAGATCTTAAGCGAGAATCTCGGTATATCCGAAAATACCAATGCTGCGATCAAGATGGCAACAGGTGATTTTGTTGTGTTGGCGGATCATGATGATCTGCTGACGGCAAATGCGTTATATGAATGTGCAAAAGCCCTGAATAAAGAGCAGGATATTGATGTGCTGTATTCTGATGAAGATAAGATTGATATGGCAGGCAAGAAGTACTTTGAACCGAATTTCAAACCGGATTTCAACATTGACCTGTTGTGCAGTATGAACTATATCTGTCACTTATTTGTTGTAAAAAAAGAAATTATTGATTCGGTAGGCATGCTTCGCAGTGAGTATGACGGAGCGCAGGATCACGACTTTATTTTGCGTTGTACGGAAGTGGCAAAATACATTTATCATATTCCGAAAGTGCTGTATCACTGGAGATGTCATATAGAATCCACAGCGGCAAATCCGGAGAGTAAGCTGTATGCTTTTGAAGCAGGAAGAAAAGCTGTAGAAGAGCATTATAAGCGGGTAGGAATTCCGGCGAAGGTAGAACACAGCAATTTCTACGGAATGTTCCGGACAAAATATTGCTGGGAAGAAAAACCGTTAATTTCCATTATCATACCAAACAAAGACCACATTGAAGATCTCAAAAAATGTATGGATTCCATCGACGAAAAATCAACCTATCACAATTATGAATTTGTGATTGTCGAGAATAACAGTACAGAGGAAGAGACATTTGACTATTACAAACAAATAGAAACCAGAGAGAATGTGACGGTGCTTTATTACAAAGGCGGATTTAACTTTTCTAAAATCAATAACTTTGGTGTTGAGCACGCTAAGGGAGACTATTTATTGTTGTTAAATAACGATACCGAGATTATAGCACCGGAATGTTTGGAGGAGCTTTTAGGATACTGTATGCGGGACGATGTTGGAATCGTGGGGGCAAAACTCTGCTATCCGGATGACACCATTCAGCATGCCGGAGTCGTGATCGGATTCAGCGGAATGGCAGGTCATACCTTCATTGAATCATCAAGATACGATATCGGTTATATGGGAAGAATTATTTGTGCACAGGACTATTCCGCAGTCACCGCAGCGTGTATGATGACAAAAAGAAGTGTATTTGAAAAAGTGAATGGATTGACCGAAGAGCTAGAGGTTGCATTTAATGATATTGATTACTGTTTGAAAGTCAGGGAACTGGACAAACTGGTCGTTTATAATCCATATGCGGAACTGTATCATTACGAATCGAAATCGAGAGGATTGGAAGATACGCCTGAGCGTATAGAACGCTTTAACGGAGAAGTAAGGAAATTTACGAATCGCTGGCAGGATATATTAATTTCCGGCGATCCATACTACAACCCAAACCTTACCCTGGACAAAGCAGATTTCTCCCTAAAGATGTAACCCAAATCTCATACATCCACAGGGAACACAAGACGAAAAGCAAAATGGAGGAACTGAGTATGATGAAAGTATATATATGTCCGCAATGTGGCTGGATGCGTACCGTATCCAGAAGAAAAGACGTAGAATGTTTTAAGTGCGGCAACACAAATATGACATTGTCCAAGCTGACATACACAGACTATGCACAGATGGACGAAAAGAAACGTCAGGATTATGCGGATAGCTGGCTGTACATCCACAAATGTAAGAGAGGCAAATAGCATGAAGATTACACCATACAAAATAGCAAAGGGATTACGCTATTTAAAACATTACGGGCCAAAGGCATTTTGGGCTCGTGTTCAGGACCGGATGGAACCGGAGGATGTTCCGTACGGACCGTGGTATGAAAAACACCGGGCAACCGAGGCAGACTTGCAAAAACAGAGCAAAGAATGTGCAAAATGGACAAACCCGATCAAAATCAGCCTGATCGTTCCGTGTTATCACACACCGGAGCAATACCTGATCGAGATGATGGACTCTGTAAGAGAGCAGTCCTATGACAACTGGGAGCTTTGTCTTGCCGATGCAACAGACGGTGAATCCGTTGAGAAGATTGTAAAAGCCTATATACAAAAATACTGGGAAAAACGAATTGTTTACAAACATCTGGAGGAGAACCTCGGAATTGCGGGAAACACCAATGCAGGCGTGAAAATGGCGGGCGGTGATTGGATTGCCCTTTTAGACCATGACGATCTGCTGGCAAAAGATGCTTTGTATGAATTGGCGGCAAAAATACGAAAAGACGAAGAGATAGAGGCCATTTATACAGATGAAGATAAGGTAGAAGAAAAGGGGAACGTCTTACAACATTCCCAGCCACATTTCAAGCCGGACTTCAGTATTGATCTGCTGCGTTCCAATAATTATATCACCCATCTGTTCTGTGTAAAAAAAGAAATCGTAGACAGAGTCGGAGGATTCCGCAAGGAATTTGACGGAGCTCAGGATTACGATTTTATTTTGCGTTGCACGGAAGCGGCAAAAAAGACAGGACACGTTCCGAGAATTTTATATCATTGGAGAGTGCATAGTTCTTCCACGGCGGACAATCCGATGAGCAAAAGCTATGCCTACGAAGCGGGACAGCACGCCATCGAGGAACATTTAAAAAGACAGGGTGTTGAGGCAGAGGTATCGCAGCTCAAACATTTTGGCTTTTACAGAGTTCATTATAAGGTGCAGGGCAGCCCGAAAGTTTCGATATTAATTCCAAACAAAGATGAGCCGGAGACGTTGCGGCGGTGCGTGGAATCTCTGCAAAAAACAGACTATGCCAATTATGAAGTGATCATCATAGAAAACAACAGTACCAAGCCGGAGACATTTGCTTATTATGAGGAACTGTGCCAAAGTCCGTATCAGGAGGGAACGATGTGCCTGTCCTGTGAGGGAGTCTTAACAGGCGGTCAGGTCGTAAAAGTGGTGACATGGCAGGGAACTTTCAATTATTCGGCAATCAATAATTTCGGGGCAGCCTTTGCTTCGGGAGATTATTATGTTCTTTTAAATAATGACATAGAGGTTATCACCAAAGACTGGATAGAGCAGCTTTTGGGAAATTGCCAGAGAAAAGAAGTCGGAATTGTCGGAACAAGATTGTACTATCCCGACAATACCTACCAACACGCAGGCATAGTTCTCGGAATTGACGGCATTGCCGCAAATATGTATCCGGGACTGAAAAGAGAGCGGGAAGGCTATCTGCACAAAGCAGCATTACAGTTGAATTACAGTGCAGTCACAGCAGCCTTTTTCATGATAAAAAGAGAAGTCTTTGAGCAAATCGGAGGATTCGAGGAAGAACTCGCGGTGGCCTTCAATGATGTGGATTTGTGCTTAAAAGCAGTACAAGCCGGATATCTCGTAGTGTACGATCCGTTTGTCGAGGCATATCACTATGAGTCAAAATCCCGCGGAAAAGAAGACACCAAAGAGAAAATACGCCGATTCGGAGATGAAATTGAATGCTTTCGTAATCGTTGGATAGACTTATTAAAAGCAGGAGATCCGTACTATAACCCGAATCTTTCCCTGAAAAAGACCAACTACGCCATCAACCCGAATGCAGATTAAGAAAATCTTCATATAATTTTTAAACACACCACATTGTAGCAATTTGGGGTATGTGGTATAATATCGTCAGATATTATACCTGCCGGATGGCATCCATAGCGGAGCGACCGTGATTGCTCTGCAATCATGGTATGATGTGCGTAAGCAATGAGCAGTGCAAAAGCCGGAAGAAAAATATTTTTCTGCTCGCAGAAGAAATATTTTTTTTTCGGCTTTTGATAGGGCGAACGCCCGACGATGAGGAAAATCTACGATTTTCCGAATATGCACTGCGGACAAGATAATAATCAAAACACTAAAACAAACTATTATTCCAACATTGCACCCAAAAACTACAAAAGTAACACAGGAGACACAACAAAAAACCCATGTACAGAGAAGAAAAACGTGGCTGGATGAAACACATCGACTTCACCCTGATGGACATCATTTCATTACAGCTTGCATATATCATTTCATACTATATTCATACAGGAGCAAACTTTCGGATACTTCCATACTCAAATGGTTACTACTTAAGACTGGCAATCATTATCATTATGGTAGATATCTGTATCGTATTCTTTTTTGATTCCTATACCGGTATTTTACGAAGGACGCGTGTGCAGGAGTTTAAAGCAGTCTTTATCCACTGTACGCTTGTTTTTGGTGCAATCCTAATCTATATGTGGGCAACCAAGTTGTCCGGGATTTATTCCAGACAGGTAGTATCCGTGTTCTGGGCAACCTCCATTGTCGTGGTATACGGTTTCCGGTGTCTGCTCAAAATCTACGTGAGACAGACTATCCTTGCGGGACGCGGAATGTCGCAGATGCTGATTTTGACGGAGAGCGTTTTTGCACATGATTGCGTGGCAAGTTTCCAGAATAACCGTTACAAAGAATTTGAGGTTGCGGGTGTTGTCGTGATGGACGAGGATCGTATCGGCGAGGAGATATGCGGTGTGCCGGTCGTAGCGTCCAGAGAAAACTGCATGGATTATATGCGGACCAATGTAGTGGATGAGGTATTTATCAACGGCGGCGGCTGGGAACGTTGTGAACAGGTAACGGAAGAACTCTTGGAGTTGGGCTTGACCGTTCATGTGAACCTTGTCAAGAAAAGCGAGCTGATGAAAAATCGTATGGTGGAATCCTACGGGAATTACATGGTGCTGACCACCAGCATGAAGATTGCCACGGCAAGACAAATGCTGATCAAAAGGCTGACCGATATCGTCGGAAGTATCGTGGGATTGATTTTTACGGCAATTGCATTTATTATCTTTGCCCCGATCATAAAGATACAGTCACCTGGACCGATTTTTTATTCGCAAACCCGTATCGGAAGAAACGGACGGAGATTCAAATTTTACAAATTCCGCACGATGATCGTCGGTGCGGACAAAATGCAGCAGCAGTTAATGCAGCAAAATGAAATGAAAGGTCTGATGTTTAAGATGGAGGATGATCCGAGAATCTTCGGAGTCGGAAAGTTCATGAGAAAGTTCTCCATAGATGAGTTACCGCAGTTTTGGAATGTATTAAAAGGTGATATGAGCCTTGTCGGAACCAGACCACCGACAGAGGCAGAGTTTGAACAATATGAATTACATCACAAAGCACGATTGGGTATCCGGCCGGGGCTGACCGGAATGTGGCAGGTAAGCGGAAGAAGCGACATCAAGAATTTTGAAGAAGTTGTGGCATACGATACCGAATATATTTCAAATTGGTCATTGGGACTGGATTTTAAGATTTTGTTAAAAACCATAGGCGTTGTAATTACAGGAAAAGGATCATCATGATAGATTTATCAATCGCGATTGTGGCGTACAATGATGAAGAGGAAGTCAGAAATGCGGTGTGTTCTATTTTGGAACATACCGCTCCTGCTATTTCCAAGCAAATCTACATTATTGACAACAGCGACAAAGCAAACAACTTACAAAAACTGGAAGAAAACGAAAGAGAAGTTTCCTATATAAAGGCGGCAGGAAATAAAGGATTCGGGGCAGGACACAACGAAGTGTTAAGCAGGATAGATTCCAAATATCACGCGATCGTGAATCCCGACATTGTCCTGGTGGAGGATACATTTTCCGTTTTGATGGATTTTATGCAGGATACCTCCGTGGGAATGGTGGTTCCGAAGATTCTGTCGGAGGACGGAACAATGCAGCAGTCTTACCGCAAAGAGCCGACGCTTTTTGATATGGTGATCCGCCGTACGCCGTTTTTTAAGAAAAGGCAGAGAGAGCATGTGCTGGGAGATAAAGATTTTAACACTGCGTTCCAAGTGCCGTTTGTACACGGCTGCTTTTATCTTATCAGAACAGAACTGTTTCAAAAATTAAGAGGATTTGATGAGCGTTATTTTATGTATATGGAAGATGCCGATTTATGTAAAAGGGTGAATGCGTGCAGCAGGCTCATGTATTGCCCGGACACAAAAGTCATTCACCGTTGGGAGCGTGCATCAAAAGGAAATTCCAAACTCCGAAAAATCCACATACAGTCAATGATTGCTTACTTTAAGAAATGGGGCTGGAAATTATGGTAAGAAAAAAGCGGGTTTCCGTTGCAATGATTACCTACAACGGAAAAGAGTACCTGAAAGAACAGATTGATTCTATTTTGAAAAATCTTACAGATACAGACGAGATGATCATATCCGATGACGGCTCCACAGACGGAACGTGGGAAATGTTAGAAGAGTACCAAAAACAAGATACACGGATTTCTGTGATAAAAGGGCCGCGGCAGGGCGTGAAACAAAATGTCCAGAATGCCCTGGAGCATTGCAGCGGGGAATATATTTTTCTGGCAGATCAGGATGACGTCTGGACCAATGACAAAGTGCAAAAAGTAATGGAAATCTTTGAAAGAGAACAGTGTTCTTTAGTGATACATGACGCACAGGTGGTTCGCACGACACAGCCCGTACAGATCGAGATGAAATCATTTTTTTCGTTTCGGAATGCGGGAGCGGGAGTGTGGAAAAATATAATAAAAAACAGTTATATCGGGTGCTGTATGGCATTTAAGGCGGAACTGTTATCGGTCGTATTGCCGATTCCGAACGACATCGAGATGCACGATCAATGGATTGGCATTTTAAACGACAAATGTTACCAAACCTCCTATTTTTTGCGGGAGCCGTTG
>CAKRJK010000058.1 GCA_934351705.1 uncultured Lachnospiraceae bacterium | reverse complement strand
ATTGGTAAATGCCGGTACTGCAACCTTTTCGTCTAATGTGTCGGTATCTACGGCATATCCGTGATTCTGTGAAGAAATATATACTCTTCCGTTCTCCAAATCTTTTACCGGATGATTTCCTCCGCGATGTCCGTATTTTAACTTGTAGGTATCTGCTCCTGTTGCCAGTGCCATCAGCTGATGTCCCAAACAGATAGCAAAAATCGGTACATCGGATTCATATAATTTCTTAATTTCTGCAATAATACTCTGACACTCTTTCGGATCTCCCGGTCCGTTGCTGAGCATGATACCGTCCGGTTTTGCCGCTAAAATTTCTTCGGCTGTGGTGTGCGCCGGGTAAACAGTCACCTCACATCCTCTGTCATTTAAGGATTTTGCAATATTGTTTTTTGCTCCCAGATCCAAGAGTGCGACTTTTTTTCCTTTTCCTTTTAAGACCTCCGGCTCTGTACAGGTAACTTTGTCCACAACATTTCCTGTACGGTATTCTTTTAATTTTGGAAGAATCTCTTCTATATGATAATTCTCGTTTGTGGTAATCATACCGTTCATGGTACCTTTATCACGGAGAATCTTTGTCAAAGCTCTGGTGTCTATTCCTGCAATTCCCGGTATCTCATTTTCCTTTAAGAAATCCTGGATCGTTCCCTTGCAACGGAAATTGCTTGGCATTCGGGATAATTCTCTCACGATATATCCGTCTACCCACGGTCTTTTGGACTCCTCATCCGGTGTGATTCCATAATTTCCAATGAGCGGGTATGTCATCACAACTGCCTGTCCCGCATAGGACGGATCGGTCAATACTTCCAAATATCCTGTCATGGAGGTATTAAACACAATCTCGCTGATGACTTCCTTCTCGGCGCCGATGCTTGTTCCTTCAAACACCGTTCCATCTTCTAGTATAAGAAATGCTTTCATAGATTACCTTGCCTTTCTGTATCTGCCTGATTTTTTACAAAAAAAAAGAGGGAATCTTTTTTTCTGTAGAGGTTGCTGACATATTTATGCCTAAATTGTAAAAATTTTATCACAAGTATGGTCTTTTTTCAACTACATTTTTAAGATTCCCATATTTTTATGAAGTTTTATGTGTCACTTTATTTCGGCTCTAACTTTTCTTTTCCGCCCATATATGGCTGTAATGCCTTCGGAATATTAACACTTCCGTCTGCATTGAGATTGTTCTCAAGGAATGCAATCAGCATTCTAGGCGGTGCGACAACCGTATTGTTCAATGTGTGTGCAAAGTATTTGCCTTTTTCGCCTTTAACACGGATTTTGAGTCTTCTCGCCTGTGCATCTCCTAAGTTGGAGCAGCTTCCGACTTCAAAATATTTCTTCTGTCTCGGTGACCATGCTTCGACATCGCAGGATTTTACTTTTAAATCTGCCAGATCGCCGGAGCAGCATTCCAGTGTACGAACCGGAATATCCAGACTTCTGAACAAATCTACGGTATTCTGCCACAGCTTGTCATACCACATCGGAGATTCCTCCGGTTTGCAGACTACGATCATTTCCTGTTTTTCAAACTGGTGGATACGATATACACCGCGTTCCTCTATGCCGTGTGCTCCTTTTTCTTTTCTGAAACAAGGAGAATAGCTTGTCATGGTATAAGGCAGTTTCGCCTCGTCATTGATGGTGTCGATGAATTTACCGATCATGGAATGCTCACTTGTTCCGATCAGATAAAGATCCTCTCCCTCGATCTTATACATCATGGCATCCATCTCGTCAAAGCTCATAACGCCCGTTACGACATTGCTGCGGATCATAAACGGTGGAATACAATAAGTAAATCCTCTGTCAATCATAAAATCTCTCGCATAGGAAATCACTGCGGAATGCAATCTCGCAATATCTCCCATCAGATAATAAAATCCGTTGCCCGCTACTTTTCCGGCAGCATCCAGATCAATGCCGTCAAAGCGTTCCATAATCTCTGTGTGATACGGAATCTCAAAATCAGGCACAACCGGTTCGCCGTACTTTTCGATCTCTACATTGCAGGAATCGTCTTTGCCGATCGGTACCGACGGATCGATGATATTCGGAATCACCATCATGATCTTGGTGATTTTCTCCTGCAATTCCTTTTCTGTTGCTTCTAACTCGGCAAGACGGGCTGCATCTTTTTCTACCTGTGCTTTTAATTCCATTGCCTCGTCCTTCTTGCCCTGTCCCATCAAGGCTCCGATCTGCTTTGAAATCTTGTTCCGGTTTGCACGAAGTTCGTCGGCTTCCTGCTGTGCGGCTCTCGCCTGTGCATCTAATTCGATGACCTCGTCCACCATCGGAAGCTTATGCTCTTGAAACTTATTCTCAATATTTTTCTTTACAATATCGGGATTCTCCCGCAAAAATTTTAAATCTAACATTTTCTTCCTCCATCCTCTGTTCTGTTGTCATTATACTATTCATGCCGCAAAGCGTCAATCGGATTCAGATTTGCCGCCTTATAAGATGGCAGCATTCCAAATATAATTCCTATCAGCATAGAGAATAATACCGCTCCGACTGCTGCCGGAACACTGATCGCCACAGGAGTCTGGCTGACTTTTGAAATAATCTCCGCCAGAATAATTCCGACGATTACTCCGATTAATCCTCCGAGACTGGTCAGCACTGCTGCCTCCGTTAAAAATTGTCCCAATATCGTACCTTTTCTCGCTCCGATTGCTTTTTTCAGACCGATCTCACTGGTTCGCTCCGTCACGGATACCAGCATAATGTTCATAACACCGATACCGCCTACCAGAAGCGAAATTCCCGCGATCCAGATGAGCATTGCATTTGTGGATTTGCTCAACTCCTGAATCTCCTTTGCCTGCTGAAGCAGATCCTCCGCTTTGTATTTAATCGTCTCATCCGATACATTAAAAGTATCATTTAGAATATCGGCTGCACCCTTTCCTGCCGCCGTAATATCATCCGTCGTCTTTACTTTGATCAGAACACTTTCCGGTTCATCATATTGATACAGGATCGGCCATGTCTCTTTCGGTACATAGACGGAACCGCTCTCGGTATCCGCGTAAGTGTAATAGTCATCCATGGAATTGATTACCGGCTCAAACTCGTCATCCTTTTCCACAATTCCGATGACCGTGTACGGCTCTCCCTTGATTTCAATGGTTTTTCCGACTGCCGATGCCCCCTGAAAAAGTGCCTCTTTTGAGTCGGTGTCTAAAATAGCGACTTTTCTTCCGCCCTTGTAATCCTGTTCGTCAAATCCACGTCCCTCTTTGACTTTGTAATTGCATGAACGAAAATAATTGTCCTCGATTCCGTATAGATTGCCGCCGCTCAACGAAACATTCTGATAATAAACATTGTCATATTCCTGTCTTTTGCAAAAACGTGATACCGCCTCCACATGATCAAGCTGCTGTATCTTTTCTATGGTCTCCTGTGATACCACAGGAACTCCGTCCGGCAGACTGTTGTAACCCATCTCATAAACCCAGTCGCCCTGATACAATTCCACAATCACGGTATTATCTCCCGAACCGATCAGATTCTCTTTGATCTGCTCGTTTGTTCCCTTAATTGTGGAAACAATCGCTATAATTGCTGCAATTCCGATAATAATTCCAAGCATCGTGAGGAAAGAACGCATTTTATGTGACCAGATGCCCTGAAATGACAACCTTATATTTTCAACCATATTCTTTCCCTCCTAATAATTGACCTCAGCGGTTTCTTTGACTTTGACACCCTCTTTTACATTTTTTCCGTATGGAAATGTGATGTACTCCGAACCGTCCAGACCGGAGGTGATCTCTACCGCCTGTCCGTAAATCGTTTTGCCTGTTGTAACATACTGCTTTTTCAGACGCTTATTCTTGCCTTCTATCATAACGTAGGTTTTATTTCCGTCGCTTCTGACATATGCTTTTTCAATATACATATTATTTGCCGTGTCCGCATCATCCGCAATCGACAGCTCTACATTTTCTCCGTTTCGCAGTCCCTGACTGTTTTCGATGGACGCCCGGTATGGATAGTAGGAGGCATTCGGATTGCCCTCTCCCATATAGCTTGCCGCATCCGTCGGCGTAGTTGAGATTTCCGTGATCACCGCATCATACGTCTGTCCGCTTTCTCGGGAGGTGACCATCACCTTTGCTCCCACCTGGATCTGACCGAGTGAAAATTCGCTCATTGCTCCTGTTACATAGAGGCTGTCCTGTCCTTTGATCTCCATAAACGCAGAACCGTCATTTGACAGATTATCCGGGTCCTGTACCGAGGCTACCACTCCGTTGACCGTCGCTGTAACAATTCCGTCTCCCGCGGTTTTCTTCGCCTGTTCTAACTCTAATTCTGCCTTTCGCTTGGTGACATCCAAGTCCCGCACCTCACGTTCTTTCTCGGCAATCTTTTTTGCCAGTTCGGTCGCTGTGTACCCTTCTGCTGTGTCTCCTGTGTCATCTGATTTTCCTGACCGTCATTTTGGTTTGCAGACTCTCCGTTCTCCTGTGAACTGTCTGCTGCCGGCTGTGTCTGGACAGGTTCCTGGATTGGCGTTGTTGCCTTTAACTTTTCTAATTCCCGTTGTGCGATGATCAGATCGTTCTCCGCAGTGGAAACCTGAAGTTCTTTCATCTCTACCTCAAGATTGACTGACTCCATATCGTATCGTAACAGCGGTGTTCCGACCTGAACCTCGTCGCCTTCTTTGACATATACTTCTACGATCTTATCTTTTTCTCCCGGTTTGATCGTCTGCGACTGATCGTCTGTAATCGTTCCGTTGCTGGTGGTGTCCAAACCGGTCATGCCCCAATCCAGATAAGTTACGGGAAAGACTTCCACGACTGTTTTTTTATCCTGATGTTTGCGATAACCGATAATTGCTCCTGTGATGACCGCTGCGATGATGAGTATCACAAGTATGATAATTTTTACTTTTTTCTTATCCATCCTGCTCCGCACCCTCCTCTGTCAATTCACCGTCTATAATGTGAACGATCCGTTTTGCCCGGTGTGCCACTTTCGCGTCATGGGTAATAATCACAATGGTAACACCTTCTTCATTCAACTGTTCAAACAGCTCCATGATCTGTTCGCCCGATTTACTGTCGAGTGCTCCTGTCGGCTCGTCTGCCAGGAGAATCTTTGGATTGTTGACCATTGCTCTTGCGATTGCAACCCTTTGTTTCTGACCTCCCGAAAGCTGGTTCGGTCGAAAATCGGCTCTGTCATCCAAGCCGACTTTTTCCAATGCTGCCATTGCTCTTTCTTTTCGCTCTTTTGGTTTTGTTCCCGTATAGCTGAGCGGCAATGCTACGTTATCTCTTGCCGTTGCCCTTGGAAGAAGCTGGAAATTCTGAAATACAAATCCGATTCCCGAAGAACGAAGTGTCGCAAGTTCCCTGTCCTTGTATTCCAAAACATTATTTCCCGCAAACTCATAAGTTCCCGATGTCGGCAGATCCAGACAGCCTATGATATTCATAAGTGTTGTCTTTCCCGAACCGGAAGGCCCCATGATCGCAATGTATTCCCCCTCCTCAACCTGCAGGGTTACATCCTTTAACACCGGTATTACCATTTTGTCCTGCTGATAATCCTTATAGATATGCTCTAAATTCAAAATCATGGATGTCCTCCTATTTGCTGTCTGCCTGCCCGCTGTTTTTTATTGTTTTTACGCCCTCTTTGATTCCGTCCTGCGGCCATGCGATATAATCTTTTTTATCCAGACCGGAAAGAATCTGATACTCCTGCGTTGTCTCATCATACTCTCCGAGCTCTACTTTTCTCTTTTCAATCCTGCCTTTTCCGTTATCCGCCCAGACATATGCTGTCTCTTTGTCTATATCCAGATAAGACTCATAGAGCCAGATTCCGTCTTTGGCTGTTCCCTGACCGTGATCCGGTTCTACCATCACATGCTGTCCCAACATCAAGCCCTCGGAGCTGTCAATCGTAACATAAAACGGATATTTTGATGTACCGGTGGTATCTTCGGAGTTTCCTGTCTCCATGCTCATCACATCTGTCGTACCCGCCTGCGGTGACTCTCTGTCAATCTGTGCAATCACCCCGGTCCACGTCTGAGATTCATCTACTCTGGAACGTATGATAACTGCCGAACCCTCTGAAATGTCCATCATGTTCTGCTCGTTGATCAGACATTTCACACGGTAATCTCCCGTTGCAAGAATGGTCATAAACGCATCGGTACCGTTTGTGTCCGCATCCTGATTCTCGTTCAACGACTTAACCACACCCGCCATCTTGCTGGTTACCACGGAATTTTTGATAGACTCATTCAGACGATCGACCTCAAGCTGTTTACTCTTTTTGTTAAACTGTGCCTGCTTTAAATCGTTCTGAACACTTTGAATCTCTGTCGTATAGTCAAATTTTGCTTCCTCGCTTGCGGCGTCACGCTCTGCCTGCAATGCCGCAATCTGTGTATTATAATCATCAATCTCATTAGAAATGCTCTCCATCTCTAATTTTGCCTGTGCAATCTCAGTGTTTAACTCCGTGGTATCGTAAGCAAAGAGCTTATCTCCCTCTGCGATCTCGTCACCCTCTTTGACGTAGATTTCCTGCACGGTTCTGCTTGCATCCAGATTGATCTTCCAACTCTCCTGTGCTTCTACAACTCCCGCATACCGATTCTGTACGCCTGCGCTGCTTCCTCCCAATGCAGTAACCTGTTCCACGTAGACATCATCTGTGCTGCCTGCGTTTTTCTTTCCGCCAAACACAAAGCAGAGAACAAGTACAACGGCGATCACGACTGCCAGACTCACTCCGATAATAATCTGTTTCTTTTTCTCCATGACCTTCTCCTTTATTTTTTATATGAAATAAGACTGTCACAAAACGGTATTGGGTCATTATCCAAACTCCTTTTTCGACAGTCCTATTATAATCCTTTATTTTTAAATATTCAAAAAATATTTCTTATTTTATTTTAAAGGATATTTATCTGTAAGTCCTTTTACGAGCTGTTTTACTTCCTCTGCCGCAGACTCGCCGTTCTTTATCATCAGTGCGATTACCTCTGCGATAACGTCCATATCCTCTGTATTCATTCCGCGTGAAGTTACCGAAGCTGTTCCAAGTCGGATACCGCTTGTTACAAACGGTGATTTCGGATCATTTGGAATCGTGTTCTTGTTACATGTAATATTGACGGAATCCAATAATTTCTCTACTGCTTTTCCGGTCAGATCATAGCTTGTCAGATCTACCAGCATTAAGTGGTTCTCTGTTCCGCCGGATACAAGATTGATGCCTCGCTCCATTAATCCTTTGCTGAGTGCCTGTGCATTATCGATAATGCCCTGCTGATATACTTTAAAGCCCGGATCTAATGCTTCTTTTAAACAAACAGCTTTTGCTGCGATCACATGCATTAAAGGACCACCCTGAATACCAGGGAAAATTGCTTTGTTAAAGTTGAACTTCTCTGCCGCCTCTGCATTTGCAAGAATCATCCCGCCTCTCGGTCCGCGAAGCGTCTTATGTGTTGTCGTTGTTACGACATCCGCATATGGAATCGGGCTCGGATGAAGTCCTGCTGCCACCAAACCTGCAATATGTGCCATATCCACCATCAGATATGCTCCGCAGGCATCTGCGATCTCTCTGAATTTCTTAAAATCGATTACTCTCGGATAAGCACTTGCACCTGCTATAATGAGCTTTGGCTTGCAATCCATTGCAATCTCTTTTACTTTATCATAATCAATGACACCTTCATCATTGACACCGTAAGGCACGATATGAAAATAAGTTCCCGAAAAGTTTACAGGGCTTCCGTGTGTTAAATGTCCGCCGTGGTCTAAGT
>CAKRJK010000057.1 GCA_934351705.1 uncultured Lachnospiraceae bacterium | reverse complement strand
TTTTCTACCCGCTTTACCAGCTCTTTATCACTCATTTTTTCCAGTTCTCTGCCCTCAACGGCTTCGTAACCTTCTCTCAAAATTCCGATTTCTTTTGCGATTGCCATTGCGGTGATTTTGTGGTCACCAGTGATCATGACCGGTTTGATTCCCGCCTCAACACATTTTCTGACTGCCTCTTTTGCCTCCTCACGCGGAGGATCGATCATTGCCGTCATTCCCAAAAAGGTAAGCTCTCTCTCATCACTTAACGTCAGATCCGTATGGGATACCGACTTTATCGCAAATGCAAGCACACGCAAGCCCCGCTCGGAAAATTGGTGATTTGCCCGCAAGATCATTTCTTTATCACGCTCTGTAATCGGACGCACGCCGCTGCCCGTCTCAATCTGCATCACGTTTCGCAGCAGTTCATCCACCGCACCTTTGGTCACCATATTCTTTTTTTCGCCGCACCGATATGCCACGGACATCAGCTTGCGGTCGGAATCAAACGGAAGCTCTCCCACTCTTGCGTATTCTCTTTTTACCTTTTCGGAAGAAACTCCATATTTATCTGAAAAATGCAGCAGTGCGATCTCCGTCGGATCACCGATTTCTTTTCCGTCATCGTTGCAGGCATCATTACAGACGATTCCCGCGTACAATAATTTTCTTGCAAGTTTGTTTGTTTTGTCTAACTGCTCTGTTTTCTGACTTCTGCCATCTACATAGAACTCTTTGACGGTCATCTTGTTTTGCGTCAGCGTTCCCGTCTTGTCTGAACAGATTACCGATACACTTCCGAGTCCTTCTACCGCCTGCAATTTTCGGACAACCGCCTGCTCTTTTACCATTTTTCTTGTTCCGAAAGCCAATACTATGGTAACGATGGAACTGAGTGCCTCCGGAATTGCCGCAACTGCCAGTGCGATTGCAAAGATAAAGGCTTCTAAAATGGTTTCCCCACGGACAATGCTCATTCCGAAGATCAATGCACAGATTACAAGGATTCCTATGGACAGATATTTTCCGAAGTTATCCATACTTTCCTGCAACGGTGTTTTCTTTTCTTTTGTCGTGTTCAACAGGTTTGCGATCTTACCGACCTCCGTGTCTGCTCCTGTTTTTGTCACGACATACTGTCCTCTTCCGCCTACCACAAAGCTGCCGGAAAATACCATATTGGTCTGATCGCCAAGCACCGCCTCTGCCGGAATCGGTCTGATCTGTTTTTCAATACAGATACTTTCTCCCGTCAAGGCACTCTCGTTGATTTTGAGTCCCGCACTCTCCAACAGTCTTCCGTCTGCTCCGATGGAATCTCCCGCCTCAAGACAGACAATGTCTCCCGGTACAATCTCCGCATTTGGGATTTCGCTGATTGCTCCGTCTCTGATTACTTTTACCTTCGGCATTGCCAGTTCTTTCAGACTTGCCAGCGAATGTTCTGCTTTGATCTGCTGCACCGTTCCCAAAATTGCGTTCATGGTAATGACCGCAACGATAACAATACAGCTTTCAATATCGCCGAGCACCGCAGAGATGGTAGCCGCCGCTATCAATATCAACACCAGCACGTCTAAAAACTGCCCGAGAAACATAGCAATCACGGATTGCTTTTTCCCTTCCGGCAATTCGTTTTTTCCGTACTGTTCCTGTCTTTTCTTCGCCTCCTGCGTGGTCAGACCGGTGGTTTGACTTTTCATGATGTCAAGTGCTTCTTTCGCACTCTTTTGATAGATATTTTCCATAATGGCCTCCTTTTTCTTATTCTATGGGGACAATCTGCAATGTATACGTTCGCATTTTGTATGGCATATGACAGGGGGCTGCGGGGGTTCGCGTCGGGCGGAGGGGTAAACGGTATTTGGAGGTTTGCTCAGGTTCAGAGAAACTAAGAGGGATTAGGAATTTCAGTGCCACACTTTGACTGCGGACGCAACCGGCATAAACTCGCCATCCGGGCTCGGTTATGCCTCTCCCGTACATCCGTGTACGGAAGTTGCTGTTTTGAGTGCGAAATTCAAATCCCTCTAAGTTCCTCTGAAATTCGCAACCTCCAAATACCGTTTACCCCTCCGCCCGACGCGAACCCCCGCAGCCCCCTGTCATATGCCATACAAAAAGAGACTCCTGTTGTAATCTCTTACAACAAAAGTCTCGTTACTTCGTTACGAACCGGATGCTGACGCATCGTAATGACGGCATCGCAAACACCTTACGGTGCTAACTACTCCCTTTTATTTGAATATAGAATATCAGACTCTTTTTACAGCGTCAATCAAATCCCAAAATCTTTACACTTTCTTTATGCCTCCGCATCCTCTTTCGGTTCCGGCAGGATGATGCGTATTTTCTCAACACGCTTTTTGTCCATAGACTCTACGATTAATTTGACACCGTCCTCGGTCTCAACGCTCTCGCCCGGTTTCGGGAAGTGGTCTAAGAGTTCTATCAAATAACCGCCGATGGAATCATAGTCCTCCGATTCAAAGTTCAGTCCCAGCTCCTCGCACAAATCGTCAAGGTTCTGAGAGCCGAGTACCTCGTACTCTCTGTCACCGAGCCATACAATCGGGTCCTGTTCGTCGCCGTCATACTCGTCTCTGATTTCACCGACAATCTCTTCGAGCAGATCTTCGAGTGTGATCATACCTGCGGTTGCACCGTATTCATCCAATACAATTGCCACACTGATGGAGGAACTTCTCATATCCATGAATAATTCCGCCGTGTTTTTATGTTCATAAGTATAATATGGTTTTCTTAAAATTTTGCGTATATGAAAACTGTCTTTGTCCTCACACAACAACAAATCTTTCATATTGAGGATTCCGATTACATTATCCGTAGTCTCCTCGTAAACAGGAAGTCTTGTAAATTTATCCTTTTTGAAAATCTCCAAAACTTCGTCATAAGTAGCATCAATCGGTGCGAATGTCATGTCAATTCTCGGTACCATGACTTCCTTTGCCTGTGCATCACCAAAGTCGAACAGGTTGTTGATCATCTCTTTTTCTTCTGTCTCGATGACACCTGTCTCATGTGACACATCCACAATCGTTCGCAGCTCTTCCTCTGTCATCCGATTCTGATTTGCATCGGGTGATACTCTGAGTATCCGCAAAAAGAGCATTGCGATGTGATTTACCAAAAAAATCACCGGGGTTAATATTTTCATCAGCCCATAGATAATCTTGGCATATCCGAGTGCCAGTTTATCTGCATTGAGGGACGCCAGCGTTTTCGGTGAAATCTCTCCGAAAACAAGAATCAACAGCGTCAATATTCCCGTTGCGATTCCCGCTCCTTTACTTCCCCAAAGGTCTATCGCCAATGTCGTTGCTATGGAAGATGCGGAAAGATTTACAATATTATTTCCGATCAGTACCGCACTCAACATCTTGCCGGAATTATCCGTAATTTTAAGGACAATCTCCGCACGTTTGTCGCCTTCCTCACTTAATGTTCTCATTCGTATCCTGTTTACGGTGGTAAGCGCCGTCTCTGCCGACGAAAAGAATGCCGACAGCATTAATAATATTACCAGACTTATCAGCCGTATCGCCTCGCCTGAATCCAAAAAATCACTCTCCTTTACCTTATGCAATAATATAACGTATCTTTTTAAAAAAAGCAATTCATTTTTAGGAGTTTTTTTACCGCCTCCCGCTCACTTTCCACAGCCATCTTGCAATCACCGCTCCTCGGAAACAAAACAGCCACCTCCTCTTCACGCAGGCGGTAGATTTCCGTTAAATATTTTTTGTTGTCTTTGGGATTTTTGAACGGAGTGTTCATCAGATATAAAATATTGCCCCGTATGATGGGGTGTTGATAAAAATATTGGAAAACAGCCTCATAATCCTGTGCAAAATTGATCACCACAGTATCCGCATCCTGTAACCACTTGTCCACACAATATCCCCTATGGTCTTTGCAGTCGATAAATATCATATCCCACCGCGATTCTGTTTTGGGGTTCATTCTAAGATAGGCTTTCTTATAGTTTCGCAAAACACGCACCTTTTTACCGTACTTCGTTCTGCAAATGTCTGCCATGATCTGTATGTTGCGGCCTGCCTCGGGGTTTGGAAACGGACTCCAAAATACGATTTTCAAAAATTCTCCTCTCTCCGAAAGGAAAACATTCATATTTGGAATAGAAAAATAAGAATATCTATATTATACACGTTTGCGTACTGTTGTAAAGAGTTTCTTAGAGTGATATAAACTTTCTATTTTACACAAGTTATGCTATAATTATTTATAGGATATTGTACAAAACACAATCCATATTGAATCATAGAAAAGGTGGTGCTTTTATGAAATCTGAATCTTCAACACAGACAATCGGTTTGATTGTATCCAATGCAAAAAACAGCTTTACCACGGCATTGATGAACCTCTTCAACAAAGAACTGACTAAGCGGGATTATTATCTGGTAATTGGTTTTACAAATCATTCCATTGAAAAAGAGCGTTTTTACCTTGACAAGTTCGGAAAGACGACTGACGGCATTTTCATTTTCTCTGATTCAAGTGATTATCAGGAATTAGCGGATGTCGTTCCGACGAATATTCCGACTGTTTTCTTACATCGTGCTCCGAGCCATTGCGAGCGAACCGCTATTTTAGAAAATGATTACTCGGCAACTTTCCAGGCAATTCTTGCCATGATTCACTCGAATCATCCAAAGATTGCTCTTGTCTGCCGAAGCAAAGCATTTTCTTCCAACAGAGAAGTGATCCGTGCTTATCATGCTGCAATGGATACTACTTCGGACGGCTTTTGCGAGGATCATATTTTTGAGTGTACCAGCACCGATTCCGAATATCTCGACCGTTTGATAAAAGAGATTACCGATGCGGGATGTACCGCCATTCTGGCTTCTTCGGTAGAAGTCACGGAACGCCTCGCACCTTATCTTTATACCTATAACCGCTCACACAATACTTCCCTTGTGCTGACCGGATTTTCCACCGAGGGATACCATGAACTTTTGTCTTCTTCCCTGAATACGGTGGAACGCCCTGTAAAACGAATGGTTGACTTAGCAATCCAGCAGATGTTTTATCAGATGGGACAGGCGAATCCGATCCACACTGCACTTCATGTAAAAGGAAGTTTGCAGACACGGGAACATGATTCGTTTTCTGATTAAAAATTTTATTGATACAACAAACAAGAACCGATACAAAGATTGTTTCTTTTGTATCGGTTCTCTTTATTGTCTTTATTCGTCTTCTTTTTTGACAATTGCAATTCCAAGCTCCTCTAACTGCTTGTCACTAACCGTTCCCGGTGCTTTGGACATCAGACAGGAAGCATCTTTTACTTTCGGGAATGCGATCACATCACGGATAGAATCACAGTGCATCATCAGCATTACCATACGGTCAATACCGTAAGCCAGACCTGCGTGTGGCGGTACTCCGTACTTGAATGCGTCTAACAGGAATCCGAACTGCTCATGTGCCTGCTCATTGGTAAATCCAAGCACTTCCAACATCTTCTCCTGAATGTCATCCTGATGGATACGAACGGAACCTCCGCCAAGCTCTACTCCGTTGAGTACAATGTCATATGCCTTTGCACGGACAGCACCCGGATCGGAATCAATCTTATCCCAGTCTTCCTCCATCGGCATTGTGAACGGATGGTGCATTGCCATAAAACGGTTTTCTTCGTCAGACCACTCCAACAATGGGAACTCTGTTACCCATAAGAAATTGTACTGATCTTTGTCAAGCAGTTCCATCTGGCGTGCAAGCTCTAAACGCAACGCTCCGAGTACATCCCATACCACTTTATTTTTATCTGCGGCAAACAGTAACAAATCACCTGCCTCTGCCTGCATCGCATCTGCCAATGCTTTTAATTCTTCCTCTGTCATAAATTTTGCAAAAGAGGACTTGTAAGTTCCGTCTTCATTGACCGCCAGATAAGCAAGACCTTTTGCTCCGTAGCCTTTGGCAAACTCAACTAATTTATCAATCTTTTTACGCGGCATTGCACCCTGGCCTTTGGCGTTGATACCACGGACAGAGCCTCCGTTTTCCAATGCTCCCGTAAAGACTCCGAATCCACAGCCTTTTACGACCTCGGATACATCTGTCAGTTCCATTCCGAAACGGGTATCCGGTTTGTCCGAACCAAAACGGTCCATTGCCTCCTGCCATGTCATTCTCGGAATCGGCAGCGGAATCTCCACACCGATTGCCTCTTTGAATACATAAGCAAGCAATCTCTCATTTAACTCTAAGACATCATCCACATCTACGAAAGACAACTCCATATCCGCCTGTGTAAATTCCGGCTGTCTGTCGGCTCTTAAATCCTCGTCGCGGAAACATCTCGCAATCTGGAAATAACGGTCGTAACCGGAACACATCAAAAGCTGTTTATAAAGCTGCGGTGACTGCGGAAGTGCATAAAAACATCCCTGGTGAACACGGCTCGGCACTAAGTAATCTCTTGCACCCTCTGGTGTGGATTTCATCAGAATCGGTGTCTCTATCTCCAAAAAGCCTTCGTTTGCCATAAAATTGCGAAGCAGCATAAATACTTTGCTCTTCATCATCATGTTTCTTTGGATATCCGGTCTTCTCAAATCCAGATAACGGTGTTTTAAGCGAAGCTCCTCTTTTGTCTGGCTGTCCTCCTCGATAGGGAAAGGCGGTGTCTCTGCCTCAGATAAGATACGGATATCTTCTGCAATGACTTCGATATCACCCGTCTTTAAGTTCTCATTGACTGCCGCACTTCTCTTCTGCACCTTACCGGTCACTGCGATGACAAACTCGCTTCTAAGCGTTCCCGCTTTGGCAAAGCCCTCGCCTCCGACCTGCGGCTCATCAAATACTCCCAGAAGGATTCCGCTTCTGTCTCTTAAATCCACAAAAATCAGACTTCCTAAATTTCTTCTTTTCTGCACCCATCCCATCACGGTAACGGTCTCACCCAGATTCTGATTGGATACTTCCGTACATCTGTGGGTTCTGTGCAAACCTTTCATTGATTCTGCCATTTTCTCATTTCCTCCAATTATTTAATCACGATTAAAGAATTCTATGATTTCTTCATATCCTTCATTTGCAAGCTGTTCTTTCTGGAACTTTTTATTTTTGTTCATGCGGCTGACTAACACCTGCTGCCCTGCGGCACGCTCTGCCTGTGCCTGTTTCATAACCTCACAAAGTTTTTCCTGTGAATAGCCTTTTTCAATTAAGTATGCTTTTTTCTTTGGCTGTGTCGGGATTTGGAAACCATTCTCTAATAAAAGCAATACGATTCGCTCAAACCCGATGGAAAATCCACACGCCGGAACATCATTGCCCGTAAACTTACCGACCATCTTGTCATAACGTCCGCCGCCTCCGCAGCTTCCGCCAAACTCCGGTATCGCAATCTCAAAGATTGTTCCCGTATAATAGGACATTCCGCGGACCAGAGTCGGATCGAATACCATCTCAAAGTCTGCCTCTTTGACTTCCTCCACACTGGTGATGATTTCATTTAAGCTCTTGGCAACATCTTCTTCCATGACATCTTTTAACACATCTGCCAGATAAGCCACTCCGTTGTCTGCCGCCTCTATTCCTTTGAATAAATCCAGATATTTTTCAATGGATTCTTTGGCGTAGCCTTCTTTTTCCAATTCTCCGGCAACACCGTCCAATCCGATTTTGTCCATCTTATCTAAAATAATAAATACGGTATCATAATCTTCCTCAGCGAAACCGCTGTACGCCGCCATCGCTTTTAAGATTCTTCTCTCATTAATACGAATCTGGAAATTACGGAATCCCAATTTGCCAAGCGTCGTTGTTGTCGCAAGAATCAACTCGATCTCCGCAAGGTTGGTCGGCTCTCCCAAAATATCAATATCGCAC
>CAKRJK010000056.1 GCA_934351705.1 uncultured Lachnospiraceae bacterium | reverse complement strand
GATGGATACGGTCAACGATATTCATCAGGCAGGTAAAGTGTTACAGGATACCTTTGAAAAAGCAAATGAATCCTACGAAGCACTGATGACGGCTCCGAGAAAAGATATGGGAGATTCCATTCAAAAGGCATTTCGCAATGTAGATGCTATTTTGGAAGATAACGGACTGGACATCACGCCGGAAAATCAGAGAGCGGTTCGGATTCTTGCCTATAACAGACAGGACATTACACCGGAAAATATCATGAAGATAAAAGCGATAGATGAAGAAGTACAGCAGACATTCCGCAATATGACACCGCAGGTTGTCCGTGAAATGATAAAAACAGGTGTCAATCCATTGGATATGAATTTGACCGAGCTGAATGAAAAGGCACTTGAGATCAAACAGGAATTAAACATTGATAACGAAGAGGAACGATTCGGAAAATATCTTTACAAATTAGAGCAAAACAGTGAGATTGCACAGGAGGAGCGAAGTGCATACATAGGAATCTATCGGTTGATTGCACAGGTGGAAAAGACCGACGGAGCAGCCATCGGTATGCTTGCACAGCAGGGAGCGGAAATGACCATGCGCAACCTGATCACAGCAGTCCGTAGCAGTAAAAGAGAGGGCAGGGAGTATAAGATAGACGATGAATTCGGCGGTCTGGATTCGGTTGAAGCAAAGGGAATCTCCATCACAGATCAGATAGAAGCGGGTTATCAGAAAAACTGTTTAAAGGATGTCGTAAGAGAGTTGTCACCGGAACGCTTAAAAGAGATTCCGAACTGGGAATCCATGACACCGGAGCAGTTGAAAAACGCATTGGAGCAGCTTCCGCAGGACAAAGAGGCGGAAGAAGCATATCTTGGTGAGCAGTTATCCGATTACCAAGCGAGTGCCGCTTCATCCGAGGAGGTATATCAGATCTTGGAGCAGTATGATCTGCCAAAGACAGTCAATACAATCCTTGCGGTGCAGGAGATGATGACAAATCGAAACGGAGCATTCCGAAAAATCTTCTCACAGAATGGTGCATCGGACGAAATCGACTTAAACGAGGTACAACAGCAGATATTAGAAGAATTTGCGGAGGCATTAAAGACACCGGAGGACATGGCAAAGGCACAGCAAAAACTGGCAGAGACAGCGGAAAATGCCATGAAAGGAATGATAAACGAGACAGAGGTAAGCAGCTTAGACTTAAAAGAAATGCGTCTTGCAAAAACGCAGATAGAATTAGGTACAAGGATGAGCAAAGAAGAAACCTATCACATACCGGTTCTGGTGGGAGATTCCGTCACAGGCGTATCCTTAAAAATCGTCAGAGGAAAAGAAGAAAGAGGACGCGTGGAGATTCTTTTCGGAAATGAAAATATCGGGGAAGTAGCCGCACAGATTTCCGTAAAGGGAGAAAAAATAGACGGCGTGATCTCCGCAGAATCGGCAAAAACGCTGGAGGCATTCCAAAAAAGGGAAGACGAGTTTAAGGCAATGTTAGAGCAGGATAGTGACAAAGCAGCCACAATACACTATGTTCAGACAAAAGAGCCGCAAAAAGCAATGGGAACATCCGCACAGGAGAAAGCCGTACCGGAAGAGAATGAGGATACAAGGGTACAGACAAAAACACTTTATCATATGGCGGAGAGTTTTATTAAAGTAGTACAGAGCATAGAAGTATAGATTTCTTTTTAAAAAAGATACAGAAAAAGAAAATTATACCGATATATATATTAAACACAAGGATGGAAGAAACCGCAAGGAAGCGATAAAAAAGCAGGGAAAAGAGGAAAGACGATGAAAATTAATCATAATATGTCAGCGGTTATCACAAATCATAGATTATTAAACACCGAGAATTCACTATCTACATCTATGGAAAGACTGTCATCGGGACTTCGTATCAACCATGCAAAGGATGATGCGGCAGGTATGGCGATTGCAACAAAGATGAAAGCACAGATAAAAGGATTAGATCAGGCATCCAGAAATGCCTCTGACGGAAACAGTATCTTATTGACGGCAGACGGAGCGTTAAATGAAGTTACATCCATGATCCAGCGTATGAGAGAATTATCCGTACAGGCGGCAAACGGCACGATGGCAGACGGAGATAAAAAAGCTATCCAGCAGGAAATCGAGTCATTAAAAGACGAGATCGACCGTATTTCAAACAGCACAGAGTTTAACACAAAAAATCTGTTTGACGGAAGTCTTGATACAAGAGTATACGCAGACCATGTAGACCGCATTGCGATTTCAGATGCGGTGACACCGGGAAATTACGCATTTACCATAGACGAAGCAGCACAGCCGGCAATTTACAATAATGTGGCAGATCCGGCAGCAACCATCACAGGACCGACGTATACAGACGCAAACGGAAATACCGCCGCTGATTACACCCGGATTCCAAAAGAAGCAGCAGGAATCCTCACGATCAACGGACGTGAAGTTGTCATTAATGAAGGTGACACTGCGATGACTGTTTATGAAAAAATCCGGGACAGTGCAGAATTGGGAGAGTGTAGTATACAGGCATTAAAAGAGAACGGCGGAAACTACACAAAGAAAACAGGAGACTATGAGTTTGGAGACGCATTCCAGATCACATCTGACCGTTATGGCAGCGGTGCCAGCATAAAATTAGATTGCAGCAATGAAAAATTAGCACAGTTTTTGGGATTGCCGACAAATAACACGGCAGATATGCCGACAGGAAAAGACGCAACATTGACATTAGATAAAAACTCCGCATTCGGAGACCACTGTACTTACAGCACCGACGGAAATAAGATTACAGTGACCGACAGAGGAGGATTTGAAATTTCATTCATGTTAGAAGAGGGATATTCCAGTGTCAATGCGGTGGTATTGGATGTAACCAGTATCGGAAACCTCACATTACAGATCGGGGCAAATGAGTATCAGACAATGGACGTCAGAATACCGGAAATCTCCACAGAGAGTCTGTATATTGATGATTTGAACATTACAACCGTCAACGGACCGGAGCGGGCAATGAAACAACTGGACGAAGCGTTAGATGCCGTAACAAGTGCGCGTTCCAGAATCGGAGCATATCAGAACCGTTTAGACCATGCGATTGCCAGTCTGGATGAGACAAGTCAGGATATGACTTCGGCATTGTCACGTATCGAAGACGTTGATATGGCGGAAGAAATGACAGAATACACCAAGCAGAATGTATTATCACAGGCAGCAACAAGTGTATTATCACAGGCAAATGATATTCCGCAGCAGGTATTGCAGTTATTACAGTAAGGTGAGACGATATGGACAGAGAAAGAGTGATGGATTTTACAAGAAGAATCAGTCAATGTAACCGAAGCGGATTGACGTTGATTACTTATGAAATCTTATTTGCTTACTTAGAAGATATGAAACAGGCACATGGGGAACAGAATCAGGAAGAGTTCAAACAGAGTGCGCATGAGGTTACAAGATGTATCAATCAGCTGATCAACACTTTGAATTTCGAGTATGAGATTGCAGGGCAATTGTATCCGATTTATCAATATTGCAAAGAACAGATTGCAATGTCATTGATAAAAAATGATTTATCGGGGGCAAATCTCGCTGAGAAGCTGCTAAAAGAATTATATGAAGCTTTTTCGGGCGTGGCAAAAGAAGATATGTCCCTGCCGTTAATGCAAAACAGCGAGCAGGTTATAGCGGGCATGACATACCAAAAAGACCAGTTATCGGAATATTCCGTAACGGGAGAAGAAAACAGAGGATTCTTAGCATAGAATCCTCTTTTTACGGCTGTTCAAACTTTTTTACGCAGCTTAAAAGAAATTTGTAACGCAGTTGAACGGCATTTAATTCGTAGATAGAGCTGTCGATCAAATCCGGTTCAACGGCATGTTCAAAATTCGCATATGCGATATCAAGTTCCTGCTTCGTCCTCTTGATGTTATCTAAGAGCAGGAGATAATGAGGATCTTTTTTTTCCGTTTCTTTTGTCAATACAAACATTGTATCACTTCCTTTTTGGAAAAACTTCCCTTTCTAATATAAGTATAAGCAGAGAAAATCGAGGTTATACAAAAAAATAAGAAAATGTTCAGGTGTCTTTTGACAAGCAAAACACTGATAAAATAAGGCTTACAGGCGAATTTCAAAAAATAGGACAAAAACTTTTGTGAAATATGCACAATGACAGATTGTGTCTGATTCGTTAGTATGGCAATACGAAGGAGGGATGCCTTAGGAAAGTAATATACATTATCGTGTTGGTTTTGTTAGTGATTGCGGTTTATACGGATTTGCGTACTGACAAGATTAAGAATCAACTTATTATAGCCGGCTTGGTTTTAGGATTGGGGAACTGCATCTATGAAGAAGGGATCACGGGGATTCCGTTTTGGATGTTTCGGCTTATCATACCAATCGTTCTATTTTATTTCTTATTTCATCTCGGCACAATGGGAGCCGGGGATATCAAGTTATTTTCCATAATAGCAGGTTTTTTAACAATAAGAGAATTTTTTACATGTGTGGCGGTTTCCTTTTTAGCGGGAGGCGTGATTTCTGTAGGAAAAAGCATTTTTTCACACGGACAAAAGGCACACATCGTACATTTTTCTCTGCCGATACTGGTGGGATACCTTTATTGTCTGGGGGTGATGAACTGAAAAAGATACATATGGCAATCTGTGAAAAAGACACAGAATATATGCAAAAATTAGGAAATTATATCAAAAAGCAGGAAAAGGAAATGTTTGAGATACAGTTTTTCTCAGAACAGGCGTATCTGAAAGAAGAATTGGAAAAAAGAACATTTGACATTCTGGTGGTAGGAGAAGAGTTTCTAAGGATAGGGGAACAGAGTAAGAAACAGACTATGTGCATTTATCTGACAGAGGGAAATGCAACAGAGGAGTATAGCAGTTGTCCGATTTTGTTTAAATATCAGGCGGCAGATTCGATTCTAAGAGGAATCCAGTATTATTGGCAGGATTTTTCGGGAGTGCAGACAGAGCAGATTTTCTACGGGAAAAAAGAGATTATCAGTGTTTTTTCTCCGGCGGGAAGTGCTTATCAGACGCCTGTGGCACTTGGCTTGGCAGAAGTGTTATCCCAAAGAGAAAAAGTGCTGTACATCAATTTTAAGGTGTGCAGCGGATTTTGCGAATTAAGCGGTCTGGATTCGGGAATGGATCTGGGGGATTTGTTCTATCTTGTAAAGGAAGACGAGAATCGTTTTCTGGCAAAGCTAAAAAGCAGTGTGAATGCTTACGGAAGTTTTCATGTCATATTGCCGATCCGCAATCCCGAGGTATTGTCGGAAATAGGAAAAGAGGAGATCCGATCCTTTTTAAAATGTCTGGCAGAGAGAACAGAGTACGAGGTTATTTTGTTGGATATAGCGATGATGGCGGGATGGTTTGAGCTGTTATCGGCAAGTGATAAAATTTTGATTCCGAGAACAAAGGAACATTTTGAAAAAGCGGCAATCAACGAGATGGAAACCTTGCTGGAAAAAAAGCAGGGAGGCCTGCAAAAGAAACTGCGAACCGTACAGCTTGCACAAAGATACGAAGGAAATGACACGTATCAGATAGAAGAAATCATGATGAATGAAATCGGACAGGCGATCAGAGCGTTATCAGAGGAGGAAGAGTTTTTTGGAGAAGGAAAAGATTTTGGGGCAGATCATAGAGGTAGTGAATCAAAAGCAGGAGATGACGGATTCGGAGTTGAAGGAATGTATTGAGGAATATGTCTGGCAGTATGCAAAGGAACATTTGCTGTCGATGGAAAAACAGCAGCAGTATGTGCAGGAAATTTTCTGCTCTCTGCGAAAATTAGATGTCTTGGAGGAGTTATTGCGGGATGATGATGTGACGGAAATTATGATTAACGGCTGGAATCGTATTTTTTATGAGAAAAAGGGAGAGATTCGCCGCTGGGATAAAACATTTTCGTCAAAGGAAAAATTGGAAGATGTCATACAAAAGATTGTGGCAAAAAATAACCGCGTGGTAAATGAGAGAAATCCGATTGCGGATACACGGCTGGAGGATGGTTCCAGAGTGAATATTGTCTTATCTCCGATTGCCATAGACGGTTCCTGTATCTCTATCCGAAAATTTCCAAAACAACCGATACGAATGAAGCAGTTGTTGGAATATCAGTCAATATCAGAACCGGTGGCGGAGTTTTTGGAGCAGTTGGTGAGAGCGGGATACAACATTTTTATTTCCGGCGGAACGGGTTCGGGAAAGACAACCTTTTTGAATGCGCTGTCAGAATTTATTCCAAAGACGGAGAGAATCGTTACTATAGAGGACTCGGCAGAACTGCAATTACAGGGGATTCAAAACCTGATCCGGTTGGAAACAAGAAATGCCAATGTAGAGGGCGTGGAAGAGATCGGCATACGCGATCTGATAAGAACCGCACTGAGAATGCGTCCTGACAGAGTGATCGTCGGAGAGTGCAGGGGAGCGGAGGCATTGGATATGCTTCAGGCTATGAACACGGGACATGACGGAAGTCTGAGTACCGGACACGCAAATTCCTGTGCCGATATATTAAGTCGTTTGGAGACAATGGTGTTGATGGGAATGGAGCTTCCGCTTAAAGCAGTCAGAGGACAGATTGCATCGGGAATAGATATTCTGGTACATGTGGGAAGGCTGCGGGACGGAACCAGAAAGTTGTTGGAGGTCACCGAGATCGAAGGGTTTGACGGAACCTCTATTATACTGAATCCCATCTGGAAGTATGAGGCGGTTCAAAAAAGGGAGAGGGGTTGTGCAGAATGGAAACTGGTGGGAGAACTAAAAAACACACAAAAATGGATGGCGGCAGGCTGCGAGAGTATTTTATTGCCTTCGCCCTTACAGCCCTCATAGCAAGATTATTTTACAAGAGTCTGATCGCACTTGTTTTATATATTCCGATTTGCAGAAAATATCGAAATATTTGTAAAAAAAGACGCAATGACAACAGAAGAAAAGAACTGCGGAAAGATTTTCAGAACAGCATGGAGATCATAACGGGCAATCTTCTTGCGGGGTATGCGTTGGAAAACGCTTTTTTGCAGGCACAGACGGAATTGGCGGAGCTGTATGGAGAGGAAGGTCAAATGCAGCAGGAGCTGGTGTGGATGAATAAACAGATTGAAATGAATCAACCTATCGAAAAGGTTTTTGCGGAGTTTGCGGCAAGAAGTAATGTAGAAGAAATCCAAGATTTTTCGGAAGTGCTGACTTATGCAAAAAGAAGCGGCGGAGATTTCGTAAAAATCATGAGCAAGACATCCGAAAATATTGCAGATAAGATTAGGGTGGAAGATGAGATAGAAACCATGATTGCGGCGAGAAAATTAGAACAGAAAATTATGAATGTCGTTCCGTTGTTTTTGATCGCGTACTTAGAACTTGTTTCCGGGGAATACTTGGAGGTGCTGTACGGCAATGCGGGAGGTGTCATGATTATGACCGGATGTCTTGCGGGTTATCTGGGCGCACTACGATTATCAGAGAGGATGAGTCGCATTGAAGTTTAAAAAGTACAGGAAATGGGCAGTCGGGATTCTGGCGGTTCTCGCTCTGGCAGCAGTGGTATCGCAGACACAGAAGGTAATCCAAAATGGTGAGATTACACGAAATAAAGCCGGAGCAGGAGATCGGCAGGAGGAGATTGTCGCAAAGACAGACGGAAAAGAATACCGCATAACCGTGGATGTCAGCGAACAAAAGTTGACACAGAAAGAGGTAGAGGAGCTTTTTAAAAAGACAAAAAAAGAGATTGATGAAACCTTTCCCGGAGAGAACAGCAGTGTAGAACATATCACAAAACCGGTGGTAATGAGAGAAACCTATCAGGACGGACTGGTAAAAGCGGCATGGTATGTAGACAGGACCGACATGGTAGATATGGACGGAAAGCTGCTCGCGGGGGCAATTCCCAAAAAAGGAGCTTTGATCAATGCGGAGGCATGGCTTTCTTACGGGGAGAATCAGGAAATATACCGTTTTTCTTTTAAAG
>CAKRJK010000055.1 GCA_934351705.1 uncultured Lachnospiraceae bacterium | reverse complement strand
CCGATTATAATACATGCCGCCAATATTGCAACCGCTGTAATAGCGATGATTGTGGTATTCTTCTTTTTCATGATGATTCCTCCTACTGCAAAGTAAAGTCGTAGTCACCGGACTTTGTTGCGTAAAAGGTAGTTCCTCCTTCGTACACTGTCGTATCTCCTGCAACAGTCCATTTTCCGGCACCTAAGCAATATGCTATTCCTGCCTTCAAACGAAGACGACCGCTTTTGGTAATTCCGTCTCTCATCCAGGTATCCTGTATATTTACCGTATAAGACGTGATATGGCCAGCCTCGTCTTTTGCGATAATCTCATATGGATTCTCATTATCGGAAGTGAGTGTAATCTCTGCCGTACTTTCACCCGCATTTGTCGTAACGGAATCACCGTTTACGGTAACGGATGCCAGATGTTCATCGAAAACTTTGATTTTCACACTGTCTGCATAATGTGTTGTTCCGTTTGCGATGCCGCTGATGGCGGGGGCTTTTGTATCTATCTTAATCTCACCGATTGGAATTGCTTGTGTAACACCGCCGTTGGCATCCTGTAAAAAAACAATCGGACTGGAGGTTTCTTTAATGAGAAGATTCTCTGTATATACTCCGGTCTGTACCTGGCTGATTGTATAACCGAATGGCGGAACAATGGTCACATCTGAAGTATACCAGTTGTTTTCACCCTGCGTACCCAGGATGGTATATGGATTCTGCGGAATGCCAATATAATTTAAAGTAAACGGTGTATTCTCTTCTGTTTTCGGTTCTTCCGGCATTGGATTTTCAGGTGTTGACGGAGTGGTTACCTCCTCCTTAATCACGAGAGATACCGGAATAGTCAATGTCTTCGGCGTTGATGTATCTGTCCTGTTTTCAGGAATTGATTCATAGGTTACCGTCACATTTCCGCTGTAAGTTCCGGCAGCTGTCGGAACAGACTTGATGCTAAGTACCGTGGAATCCTCTTTTTGTGACGGAATCAAACTATTAGCAGATACCGCCTGTGTGGTCAATGAAAAAATCTCCTGCAAGGAGGTATCTAATGAAATATCAGTAATTACAACGTCCCTGTTTCCGGAATTTTGAATAGTCATCGTTCTGGTATCGGAAATAGAGGCAGTTCCGAAATCAAAACTTCCAAAATCAAGGTTGCCTGTGACGGATAGTTCTTCATTTTCCGGTCCTTCGGACACGATAAGTCGGGTTGCTGTATAATTTGCATCGCTATCCTTCTTTACAGTATCATTATTAATTACCTGATTTGCTGCCAAATAGGATTTTACAGAACTTTGCTGAGACTGAAAGGCAACGGCTCCACCGTTTATGACAGTATTCTCAGCAGATGACTTCACTTCCAGATCGCAATCGGAAAGTGCCATTGTAATATTTTCTGCCTTGCTTTCTATCTGAATACAAGAAGTGTAATCGACAGAATACATTTTTGCCTTTTGCACTGTAAGGACAGCCTGGCTGTTTAAGATGACGCATGCAGCTGTCGTGGATTCCATACTTCCTGTTCCGACAGAATCCGTGATTGTAAAGTCTGCATAATTTTTCTTTTCCCATTCTGACGTATTAGGATTGTATGAACCATATCCGGAAAGTTTAATAGCTGCCGTTGAATCGCCTTGATAAGTCAGTTTGTGTCCGTTTAAATCCAAAATATATGTACCGTCAGACAGATTTACGTTTTTCGACAATGCAATATCGTTTTGTAATATGATTTTTTTGACGTTAGAACCGTCGGTAATCTGTTCTTTATAAAGATTATTAATCAATTCGTCCTCTGTGGAAACCTCAAAATCCTGTGCCGATACCTCACGGTATTCTCTTCCCAGAATCGGAATCAATGTAGCGGTTAAGACGATTGTCAACAGGATTGATAATCCTCTACGTAATTTCTTGTTCATTCTTTTTCTCCCTTCTCCAGTGCCTCATTCAACCATTCTACCAGCTGAATGTCTAATTTTCCCTCTTTTGCCATGTTTTGCAGAATATTGATTGCCGTGTCTTTGGGCAAAGGTTTTTTGTATGGACGATCTCTTGCCGTCAGTGCATCATAGATGTCTGCTATTGTTAAAATTCTTGTTTCCAAATCCAATTCATTTGCAGTAAGGTGGTTTGGATAACCGCTTCCATCCAAAAACTCATGGTGTGATGATGCCCACTTCGGAACGTTTTGATAGTTCTTGTTAAAGTGAACCTTATCCAAAATCTTCGCAGTCATCTCAACATGACTTTCCATAATTCTCCGGGTATCTTCTGTCAAAGTTCCCTTTCGTATGCTTAAGCAATTCCGTTCATATTCTGTAATATAAGGAATTTGTGTACCGTCCTCTTTTACATATGTTTTTGCTGCAAGCCGTTGCACTTTTTCATAATTTTCATCATTCAAAAAACCGACGCTGTCAATCTCATGGATGAATTTTAATGTCTCGTCTAATTCTTGTAAATTCTTTTCAAAAACTTCTTTTGAACATTTGTCTTTCAGATAATCTATCTCATAATAAGCACGGAGCAATGTAAAACGTTTCTCTATGTGTACAATGTCTTTATCAAGTCTGGTTGCCCGATTCATTACGGAAAGAGGAACAATCATTTTTCCGATATCGTGCAACAGTGCCGCCAACATCAGCTGTTCTAAACGATTTTCGTCAAAATAGTCCTCGCATTTTCCCAATGCATGTTTTTGATTGATATATTCCGCCAATATTCCGGAATACTCCGCTACCTTTCTCGTATGCGAACCGTTGTATGGTGTTCTCTCGTCAATGGCTGTTGCCATCGCTTGTACAAAAGAATGAAGTTGTTCTTTGATTTCCTCCATATACTGCAAATTCGTCAAAGTGATTGCCGCCAAAGATGCCAGTGAACGGATAATAATATGGTAAGCTTTATCAAAAGCAATGACCTTGCCGTCTTCATCTTGTGCGTTCATCAGCTGCAACACACCAATCAGCTCTCCCTCATGGTTTTCCACCGGAACCACAAGCATAGACTCTGTGTGATAGCCCGTCATTGCATCATAATTTTTCGGTCCGGAAAAATCAAATTCTCCGCTGTGATACACGTCGGGTATGTTGACGATTTCACGATGAATTGCTGCGTAGGCACAGATATTTTCTTCTCTTAACGGAACGGGTGGTATATCATCAATCGGTTCTCCGTGTTCTCCTCTGGAAATGCCCATAGAAAGCGTTTTCATAATCTTAAATGTAAGTGTTTCTTTATTATACAGATAAAGGGTACTTGCATCACAGTGTGTAATGTCCATTCCACTTTCCAAAATAGCTGCCAGAAGCCGGTTGCGGTTCTGTTCTGTCGACATTTTGATTCCGATATTTAATATTTTTTCAAAATTGTCATATCCTAATTTCATGGTTCCTCTCTTTTTAACCGAACGGATAGATACGGTTTTCTTTCATGTATTCTAAGGATTGTCTTTGCTTTTTGATGTCGTTTACTTCTACTAATACGGATGATTGTAGGTGATATTGATTGACATAAGAGTGAAATGCTTTCCAGTTAATCTTACCATCTCCTAATGCCTGATGCAAATCGTCCTTTAAATCATTATCATTAAGATGCATATGCCGAATATAAGGTGCCAGCTGCCTTACCCACTCTTCTTGGTCATGCGGAGTCAAAGCCGCGTGTGCATAATCAAGGCAGACAGCAAAATTCGGAACGTCTTTCATGCACTCTGCCAATCGTGCCAGCATATCCGGTGCTTCATCAAACATATTTTCCATATAAATATCCTGTTCGGGAAACTCTGCGGCAATCTGTCTGAAAAAAATCGAGTTTTTCTGAATCCAGTTGCTAAGATATGCTTCCTGACGAAAATTTGCTAATCTTCCGGTGTGAAAGACAACACCCCGAACCTGCATTTGTTTTGCAATTTCCATGGATTGACGTACACGTTTTTTTGAAATATCACGAATTGCAGAATCCGCACTGTGAACTACAATATCAAGAAAAGCTCCGTGTATGGTATCTTCGCTGAAGTTCGGATGATACTTAGCATAATGGTTGATGATTTGCTCTTGTCGTTTCCTATCGTCCAGCACCTCGGGAAAATAAAAATCATTAAATTCAAAGGCACAGTCGTATTGTTTCGCCAATGCTACGGATTGTTCTATTTCATTATAATTCGGTATGATTTCCAATCTTTTCATCCTTACCTCACTTCATCTAACTGATATACAAATACTCCTTTGTTTTTCCCTTTGAGAGGGATTTCTCCGATTGCAGTCACCTCTACACGGTCTTTGACTGCCGCATAGACATATTCACTGATTAAAATCTGACCTCTCTTTGCATTACTTTCCAAACGTGCGGCGGTATTGACCGTATCACCGATGGCTGTGTAATCCATTCTGAAATCACACCCGATATTTCCGACAACGGCGTCTCCGCAGTTGATACCGATTCCGAAAGCCACACTTTTGCCAAAACGAGCTTCAAACTTTGCGGCAATCGCATCTGCTCCTGCTTTCATGTCCCATGCCGTGCGGACAGCACAATAAATATAATCATCCAGATCAAACGGTGCATTAAACACCGCCATCGTGGCATCCCCTCCAAATTTGTCTAAGGTGCCACCATTATCAAAAATAGATTTTGTCGTGAGTGACAGATATTCATTTAAAATCTCAACAACTTCCTCCGGCTGCAAACTCTCAGACATGGTTGTAAACCCGCGAATATCCACAAAAAGAACTGCAATATGCCGATTCTCACCTTCAAGTACAATCTTAAAATCTTTGTCCTTACTGATTTTTTCAACAACCTGCGGTGCAACATATTGCTTGAACACGCTGACCACCCGTTTCCTTCTCTTTAATTCTTCCAGATAACTCTGCACCAGATTTTCAATATATATCAATGCCAAAATGATTACGAACAACAGCACCGGAGCAATCTGTCCCTGCCCATAGACTACTTTTGCAAAGATAAAATTCGCTGCTGCAATCAGGACAAACACTATCGTAGAAGAAATCATTTTAAGATTGCGGATTGCAAAGAAAAACATACCGGCCAATATGGCAATCACAACGGAATATCCGATAAGCGGCAAATCTGTCTGCGTTTTTCCCTCTAGCAGCGCTTCTATAATATTTGCGTGGATTTCCACACCGTACATTTGTTGGTTGTGTGAAATTGCCGGTGTATAAGAATCCTGCATACCGACCGCATAAGCACCCACCAGCACGATTGCATCCCCAAAAAGTTTGGAATCCACCGTACCATCTAACACATCCGCCATAGATACTACACTGTAGCCACCGCTCTTGGCACTGTAGGAAAAATAGTATTGTCCGGCATCATCCGTTTTTGGCAAAACGGGTTCTTTTCCTTGTCTCTTCATATAATCCAGATAAATCTGTGTTGCAAAGGAGTACACTGTTGTTCCTTCATATTGTACAGAGGTCTTGGTTCTTCTCACACAACCGTCTTTATCTATAATCGTTGTTGCGTATCCGAAATGACAGGCATTTTTCAAAGAATCGTACGGTAAAACAGCACTTTCTATATGAAATGCGTCAAACACGGTATTCCCGTTTTGGTCTGTTACGGGAAGCTCCTTATATTGAAAGGAATTTGCCAACACCACATTGCCTGCTTCTTTACAGGTTTCGGCAAACAGCAAATCTGTATCTTCTTCCACATTCTCGCTGTAAATCACATCAAATCCGATTACAGCCGGTTTTTTTGTGTCATCCTCATTCAAAAGTGCGACTAACTTTGCGGGAATATCACGTTTCCATGTATTAACCGGTCCGTATTTGGCAAGTGTTTTGTCATCAATCGCTATAATATAAATATCTTTATTTGTTACACTCGCTTTTTGACACAAATTATCAGATACACGTTTATCTAACGGGGAGAGAATTTGAAAATAACTGCATATAAATGTAATAACCGCTATCAACACAGAAATGCAAATCGCCTTTTTTTGTCTCATGTTCGTTTTGTTCTCCTAAATCCTATGCTTACCCAATATATCATATTAATTATAGCCGATACTGCTGTCATATGCAAACATTCCGGGAATTTTGTTCGCTGTCCATAGTGATTTCGTTGCACATTCCTCTCAAAATATGATACATTGTAGTATATGAAAAAGATAAACAACCTCAAATAATCACCTGACAAAGGAGCAAAACGATGTCAAAAAAACGAACGACTCTCATTTCGCTTAGTTTCATACTGGTTCTACTGGCTGCTCTTATCGGCTGTCAAAGACAACAGGAACCGATTTCAAAGACGGGCTTTTATTTTGATACCGTCATCACCGTAACGCTTTATGATGGTTCTGCCACAAAAGAATTGGAAGAATGTTTTAACATGGCAAAGGACTATGAAAATATGCTGAGTGCTACCGTTGTGGGCAGTGATATCTGGAACATAAATCATGCGAACGGAGAGACTGTGACCGTATCCGACGAGACTGCCGCTTTAATCGAAAAAGCCATCTCTTACAGCCAACTGAGTAACGGTGCATTTGACATCACGATCGGACAGCTCTCTTCTCTTTGGAATTTCAAAGAGAATGACGGAACCATTCCTTCGGAGGAACAGATTAAAATGGCACTCGCCTCTGTCGGCTATCAGAATATCGTGGTTGACCATAATAGTATTACGTCAACCAATTCCGAAACACAGATCGATTTAGGCGGAATTGCAAAGGGATATATTGCAGATCAGATGAAAGCATATCTGAATGAAAACGGCATTACCGAAGGAATTATTGATTTGGGCGGCAATATTCTGACCGTCGGTCCGAAAGAAAACGGCGACTCCTACCGCATCGGTATCCAAAAACCGTTTGCGGATACGGGAACTTCCATCGCTGCGGTTGAGATACACGATGATTCTCTGGTTTCCTCCGGCGTCTATGAACGGTATTTCAAAAAAGACGGAACGCTCTATCATCATATTTTAAATCCAAAAACAGGCTATCCTTATCAGAATAACCTGCTTGGTGTTACAATTATTACAAAGTCTTCCGCAAATGCCGACGCACTGAGTACCACTTGTTTTGCACTCGGCCTTGAAAATGGTATGAAGCTCATTCAAAGCCTTGATGATACAGAAGCGGTATTTATTACGGACGACTATCAACTGCATTGCAGTCCGGGAATCGAGGAGTCTGTCTCTCCGATTTCCTGACCTGTCATATCTTTTGCCTTTTTATGAGGCAGTCTGTGTCATGTTATTCAGCCAGACACCTTTTTTTACCAGCACATAACCGATTCCGCATTTGATAAATTCAAATAACTGAACCAGGAAATAGACAAGTACAATATTCCAGTCTGTATAATGAGTCAGCAAAAATGCGGCTGTCACATCTACCACCCAGAGATAAAAACTGTCAAAGAAGAATGTGATAATCGTCTTTCCTCCGGAACGAAGTGTAAAATAGGTCGCATGGATAAACGCATTGACCGGCATGATAAATGCCAATACCCAGATAATATGTTTTGCAATCTGTTTTACTTCCGCGGTGGTATTGTAAATCTGCGGGAAGAACGGTGCAGCGATGACTGCCATCAATACCGCCATAACCGCACAGCTTGCCACCGAGAAAAAGATCAGTTTTCTGTCGGTATCTATCGCTTCGTCCATCTTTCCGGCACCCAGAAGCTGCCCTACGATAATTGCGATTGCACTACCCATTGCGAGGTAGACCACGCTGAAAAAGTTCGATACCGTTCCGGCAATGTTAATTCCTGCGATGACTGCAAGACCTCTGGTAGAATAGCACTGTGTCAAAACTGCCATTCCGCCCGACCACATAGCTTCGTTGATTAAAAGAGGTGTTCCCTTTTTGAGTACATCTTTAATCATACTTGCCGGTACATGCATGGATGCATACAAATGACGCATAAAAGGACGCTGTTCAAGATGTGTATGAGTCCAGATGATCACTACGGTGCATTCCGCCAATCTCGCCAATACGGTTGCCAGTGCCGCTCCGAATACGCCCATCTTCGGAAGTCCGAATTTTCCAAAGATCAGTCCGTAATCAAGAACAAGATTGACAACCAATGCCACCATTCCCGCTTTCATAGGAACGACCGTCTCTCCCGTTTCACGGAGTGTCGC
>CAKRJK010000054.1 GCA_934351705.1 uncultured Lachnospiraceae bacterium | reverse complement strand
GGTTAGACCAATACACAAAGTACTTAGCCGTGTTGCATTTGAAGGATCAGCCGAAGGTTTCGTTGATCGAGGATGTATTCTGCCTGCAATATTTAGAAAATAGGGGGGCGGCTTTTGGAATGTTACAGGGACAAAAGGTGTGGTTTGTCATCCTGACATTATTGTTCTTTGCTTTGGCGTGGTGGATTTATCACAAAACACCGCTTGTAAAGAAAAATTATTTTATTTTTATCGTGTTGTCGCTGCTTCTTGCCGGAGCGGCGGGAAATTTTATTGACCGAATCACAAGAAATTATGTCGTGGACTTTTTCTATTTTGAATGGATTAATTTTCCGATATTTAATGTTGCAGATATTTATGTAACCTGCAGTATTGTTCTGTTACTCATTTTCTTTTTGTTCGTCTATAAAGAAGATGATTTTGAATTGCTGTGGTCACAGATTTTTTCTTCAGGAAAGGGCAACTCATAAAGATGGAAAGAAAGATTTTTACAGTAGAAGAAGAGTATGGGGGAGAGCGTCTTGATAAGTATTTATCCATTGCACTGCCGTTGCAGTCACGTTCTTTTTATCAGCGGTTGATCAAAGAAGAACACGTCTGGGTGAATGATGTCTTTGAAAAAGCAAATTATCGCATTGAGAGCGGGGATGTGATTACGTTGGACATTCCTGATCCTGTTCAGGTGCAAATTCGTCCGGAGAATATTCCGTTGGACATTTTATACGAGGACGATGATGTGCTGATTGTAAACAAGCCGAAAAATATGGTGGTACATCCGGCGGTGGGACATTATACCGGCACACTGGTCAATGCGGTCATGTATCACTGTAAGGACTCGCTTTCCGGCATTAACGGCGAGATTCGTCCGGGAGTGGTTCATCGTATTGATAAAGACACCACAGGTTCTTTAATCATCTGCAAAAACGATGATGCACATATCAAGATTGCAGAACAGATTAAGGCACATACGGTAACACGCAAATATGTCGGTGTGGTTGCCGGCACGTTTCACGATTTGGAGGGAACTGTGACAGGTTCGATCGGCAGACATCCGAATGACCGTAAGAAAATGACTATCAATCCGAAAAACGGCAAGGACGCCGTGACACATTACCGCGTCTTAGAAACCTTAAACGGTGCCTCTTATATGGAATTTCAGTTAGAAACGGGACGTACGCACCAGATCCGTGTTCATATGGCAAGTATCTCGCATCCACTGTTGGGAGATCCGTTATATGGAAGCGGCAAGAATCCGTATCATCTGGAGGGACAGGCATTGCATGCCAAGACGATCGGTTTTATCCATCCGACCACAGGAGAGTATCTGGAAGTCTCCGCACCGGTTCCGCAATATATGGAAGAACTGGTAAGAAAACTTCGCTGATTTTGAAAAAATAATTTCAAAAAAGTATGCAAAAATCAAAAAATTATTATATAATAGAAGAAGAAAAGGAAGTGTTGTTTGACTTCTTGGAAAGGTGGTAGTTTATATGGAACATTTTGTGATTACAATCGGTCGTGAATTTGGCAGTAACGGAAAAATAATCGGAGAAAAAACAGCGGAAAAGCTGGGAATTAAATGCTATGACAAGGAGCTTTTGTCACTTGCCGCAAAGAACAGCGGATTTTGTGAGGACATTTTAAAGAGTAATGACGAAAAACCGACCAGCAGTTTTTTGTATTCACTGGTGATGGATACCTATTCGATGAATGGTTATTCCACCGCACCGTTTTTGGATGTTCCGTTGACGCAGAAAGTTTTTTTGGCACAGTATCAGACAATCCAAAAGATTGCTGAGGAAGAATCCTGTGTGATTGTAGGAAGATGTGCGGATTATGCATTACAAAAGCATAAAAACTGTCTGAATGTATTTATCCATGCAAGCAAAGAGGCGCGTATCCGCGAGATTGCAAAGCGTCTGGATATTTCGGAAGCGAAAGCGAAAGATGTGATGCAGAAACAGGATAAAAAGCGCTCGAGTTATTATCATTATTATAGCAATCAGACTTGGGGAGATTCCAGAAATTATGATTTGACGCTGGATAGTTCTAAGCTTGGGGTTGATGGATGTGTGGAGATGATTTTGAAATGTGGTGAGTTGAAAAGGCAGTTGTTGTAATGATTTTGGGTGAGTGGGGGAATACGGTATCATCGGCGTTTTCGCCGTCTGTTTTGTGCGGGGGCAGGTTCTCGGGAACTAAGAGGTTTTGGGAATTTCGAGGTGTGTCGTTGTTGGAGACGGACGCAACCGATGCAGACTCGCCATCCGGGCTCGGCTGCATCTCTTCCGTACATCCGTGTACGGAAGTTGCTGTGTTTTTGCCGAAATTCAAAAACCTCTAAGTTTCCGAGAAAAAGCCTCCGCACAAACAGACGGCGAAAATGCCGATGATACCTTACTCTTTGGAAATAGTCATTAGAAGTCATTAGATATATAATTAAACATATTGATTTTTTAAATATAATTTATATTAAAACGATATTAAAACGGGATTTTGGTCATTAGATTATGGCGGAAATCCTGTTTTTGTAGTTATGTTTGATTTAAAGTAATTTCTGTAATTTACTCATAAGTAAATTATAAATCAAAAACTGCATTACGAACAGTGACAGAGTTAACGCAACAAATTGGACTAAAAAACGAAACAGAAGTTGCTTTAAAAATGTCATTTAAGGAACAGTTATATTAATTTCCATGTCAAACTATTCGTTAAACTATTGTTTTGCGAATAAATATATCTGACTCTGTCTGGCTACTGCGGTATCTTATACCATACGTTTGAGCCGCCGCTCGGATTCGGTGCCCATGTACCTTCCGGGGTTCCGCCATCTCCGGCATTATATACATAATAAGAATCACCGCATTTTACCAGATCGCCGCGATGAATGCCGGCAATGTGTTTGTCATCGGAATTCATTTCACGGATGGTTCCGGTGAGTTTTTCTGTGGCGGTGTATCCGTATGCTTCGCCGGACGGCCCGGATTCGGCACGGGCTCTGGATAATGTCAATTCCTTTGTAATTACATAATAAGAGCCGTTATATTCAAAAATACCGCTCGGCTGATAAGTGATTTCCTCGTAATCATCCTTGAAATCCTCGGATTTTGGCCAGATTCCAGAATGTATTTCAAGATTTGTTCCGGGATAAGTCTTGCCGGAGGAATCCCCGCCTGCATTGGATTCGTTTCCGTGTATGCTGCATACAATTTTGTCTATTCCATCTCCGTTCTCATTCCAGGAATATGTTCCTTTTGACGGACAGAGTTTTTGATCCTGATAATGCTTGGTTAAATCGTCAAATGCATTTTTTAGCGAATCATAGGTACCGTCTGCATATTCTGCATTCATTTCGCGGTAAAGGCGGTCACGGTTTTCCGTACACACCACAGCCCTCGCCTTTTTTATATGCTTTGCATAGATCGGAGCTAAAATTCCCGAAAGAGTTGCCATGACAGCAACGACGATGATTAATTCTACCAATGTAAATCCCTGATGATTATGCCCTTTTTGACGTTTCATTGCCTTGTTTCATCTCCTAAAATACAGATTTTATCTTTATATAACGTACATTATATACAATTTAAACAAATAAAACAATTTCTTTTGTGTAAGTTGTACAGGAAATTTTTGGATAAATTTTTATCCTGAAATCAAAAGACACCTCTTGGGAATTTCCACCCCGGAGATGCCTTTTGGTTCCAGTCTTGGCGTCAAAGAATCCGCACTCTTTGATACTCACTGTTTTTTCTAAATTGTAATTTGTTTGTCGGGCTTATTTACCAGCCATCTGACGCTCCTGCGCCTCAATCATTTTCTTAACCATATAACCTCCGACAGAACCGTTCTGTTTGGAAGTTAAGTTCCCGTTGTAACCGTCTGTTAAAGGTACTCCCAACTCGCTTGCAACCTCATATTTAAAACGATCTAATGCAACTCTTGCTTCCGGTACACTTGTTTTGTTAGATGAATGTGACATAGAAATTTCCCCCTTTTAACCTTTGTAAATTGTAACCTTTGTTACGCTCTTAGTATATGTCGCTTCAAGGCAGATACACTTACAAATCATTGGGGATTTTGTTAAAATTTATAAATTCAAACGTCCGAGCCATTCGGCTCCGTATTCACTCATATGTTTTTTTAATGCCTGATGTTCCGGTAATTCCAGACTGGCATCCGACAACAAAAGTGTTTTTACATCCTCTGCCGCCTCCTGCAGAATATCCGCATCCGAAAAAATATCACCCACCGCAAATTCCATTTCACCGCTTTGACGCAAACCAAAGAAATCACCTTGTCCACGCAGCTTCAAATCTTCTCTGGCAATGTAAAAGCCATCGTTGGAATCATTTAAAATCTGCAATCGTTTCTTGGACTCCTTTGATTCCGAGGTGTTCATCATAATGCAGTAAGACTGTGCATCTCCGCGTCCGACACGTCCCCTGAGCTGATGTAACTGCGCCAGTCCGAACCGCTCTGCATTCTCAATCAGCATGACCGTTGCGTTTGGCACATTCACTCCGACCTCAATCACCGTAGTGGACACCAGAATATCCGTTTTTTTCGCGAGAAAATCTTCCATAATTTTGTTTTTTTCCGCTGCTTTCATTTTCCCGTGTAAAAAAGCTACATTACAGCTTGGCAGTTCCGTCTGCAACAGCTTCGCATAATCGATTACGTTCTCAGCCTCTGTATGTTCGCTCTCTTCTACCAAAGGACAGATGACGTAAGCCTGATGTCCAAAACGAACCTGTTCGTCCAAAAATTGATAAGCCTTTGGGCGAAATTCCGTTCCGACCACACAATTCTTGATCGGCAGCCGCTTTGCGGGCATTTCATTCATTACGGAAATATCCAGATCTCCATACAGGATAATCGCAAGCGTACGTGGAATCGGTGTCGCACTCATAACCAGAATATGAGGAAATACGCCCTTTTTGCCAAGTGCCTCCCGCTGGCGGACTCCAAAACGGTGCTGTTCGTCCGTGATGACCAATGCAAGATTGTCGTAAATGGCTTTTTCCTGAATCAATGCGTGGGTACCGACAATCAGAGCGTTTGGATATTGCTGCATTTTCTCATAGGCTATCCGCTTTTCCTTCGCACTCAAAGAACCGGTAAGGAGAATTACAGGAGCCTCGATTCCGTAGTCGGCACACATTTCTTTAAAATTCTCATAATGCTGTCTGGCCAATACCTCTGTCGGGACCATGATTGCAGACTGATAGCCGTGGCAGGAGGCGTCTGCCATTGCAAGGAAGGCGACGATGGTTTTGCCCGAACCGACATCTCCTTGTAAGAGCCTCTGCATGACATAAGGCCCTCTCATATCACTGCGGATTGCGTCAACGGCTTCTTTCTGGGCGTTTGTCAATGGGTACGGTAGTTTTTTGATAATGGAATCCGTATCCTTGGTATTGCCGAAAGAGAAACCGTTTGGCTGCGTCTCTCGCTGATCTTTTGACATCTGCATCATCAGGATAAATTCAAAAAAATCGTCGTATGCAAGACGGTTTCATGCCCGGCGTAAAGATTCTTCTCCCTCCGGAAAATGTATCTGCTGTATCGCAAGCGTATAATCCATAAAATTCCGCCGCATCAGAATCTCCTGCGGGAGATAATCGTCTAACAGATAAAGGTTTTCCATTGCCTGTCTTACGGCTTTAGAAAACGCATTGTTTGTAAGCCCTTTCGTCAGAGCATAGACAGGCTGTAAGGTATCCGCAAGTGCCGCATACTGATCTAACGGGTAAATGCGGGGCTGTTCCATTGTGAGAATCCCCCGCTTCTCCTTTACGTTTCCGCAAAAAACATATCTGCTGCCCGGTTTTAATGTGTTTTTTAAATAGGGCATGCGAAACCAGACCAGTGCAAGACTGCCTGTCTCATCGGCGACGGTCACCGTCGTAACCGCCATACTTCCCCCTCTTTTTACCAGCGGTGTTTTTGTGATGCGTCCGATCACTGCGGAATTTCTGCCGGCAGATAGTTCGTTTATTTTCTTTGGTTGTTCGTATCTGTGATATTCTCTGGGAAAATGAAGGAGTATATCACGAATCGTGTATACTCCCAGGTTTTGAAACAATAATTCTGTTTTACTTCCGATTCCCTTTAATTCACGAATGCTTGAATCTAAGTTCATCTTCTCTCCTACTCTACGGAAATGATATAATAGTAAATCGGCTGTCCGCCAAAATCAATCTCAACATCCACATCAGGATAGGTCTCTTCTAAATATGCACCGATGGCATCTGCCTCTTCCTCTGTGACATCTTCACCATAGTAAAGACTGATGATCGAAGAATCCTCGTCAACGAGCTGTGCAATCATATCCTTTAATGTCTCATCGCGGTCTTTGCCGACAGACATAATGGATTTATCACCGATTCCCATGTAGTCTCCGCATTTGATCTCTTTTTCGTCAATGACGGTATCACGGACGGCGTAGGTAATCTGTCCGGTTTTTACCAGGGAAATCTCCTGTGTCATGTTCTCTTCATTTTCCTCCGGTGTTCTTTCCGGCATGAAGTTGATAATCGCGGTAATTCCCTGCGGAATCGTCTTTGTCGGGATCACCACAATATTCTTATCCTCTGCAAGAGAAGCTGCCTGGTTCGCCGCTAAGATAATATTCTTATTGTTTGGGAAAATAAAGATGTTATCTGCATTGACATGGTCAATTGCCTCTAAAACATCCTCTGTACTTGGATTCATCGTCTGGCCGCCTTCGATCAGATAATCCACTCCGAGACCTTTGAAAATCTCATTTAAGCCCTCACCGATGGATACAGAGATAAAGCCGTTTGCCTTGCGTTCTGCAGGCGCACTCTTCTCCTCTTCCGCTTTTTGCTGTGCTGCAATCTTTTCTGCGTCTTTGATGAGTCGCTCCTGATGTTCCTCTCTCATGTTGTCGATCTTCATACGGCTCAAAGCACCATACGTTAATGCCCGCTGAATTGCAAGTCCCGGATCATTCGTATGTACGTGAACCTTCGTAATATCATCATCGGCAACAACAACAATGGAATCTCCGATGGACTCCAGATAAGCCTTGAAATCCAATTCCTGTTTATCCGTCATCGGCTTGTCGAGCATAATGATAAATTCTGTACAATATCCGAATTTGATGTCTGCTTCTGTCTGAGGAGTGATCTTTGTCATTCCCGATGCCGCAGGAGCACCTTCTATCGTATAATCAATCTCTTTGCCGTTTAAAACGTCCAATGCACCTTTTAAGACTTCTACCAAGCCCTGTCCGCCGGAATCCACAACGCCGGCTTCTTTTAATACAGGAAGCATATCCGGTGTCTTCTGCAGCATACGGTCAGCCTCTTTGGTCACCTCTGTCACAAAGTAAAGCACATCGTCTGTCTCGTCTGCAAGCTCAAGACCACGGTGAGCACCTGCTTTTGCAACGGTTAAGATAGTTCCCTCTTTTGGCTTCATAACAGCTTTGTATGCAGTGTCAACAGCTTTTTGGAGTGCCTCGCTCAACACGTTGACATCCAACTCGTCGTATTCTGCAATGCCTTTGGTAAATCCGCGTAAAAGCTGTGATAAAATAACACCGGAGTTACCGCGGGCTCCCCGCAGTGAACCGGATGAAATCGCTTTTCCGAGTGTTTTCATATCCGGATTCTCCAATGCAGCCACTTCTTTTGCGGCAGACATGATCGTCATGCTCATATTTGTTCCCGTATCACCATCCGGTACCGGGAATACGTTTAATTCATTAATCCACTCTTTCTTTGCTTCCAAATTTTTGGCGCCTGCCAAAAACATCTTTGCTACCAGGGAAGTATCAATTGTATTGATTTCCAATTCCTTTATCCTCCTTAATCAATTACACGGACACCCTCAACGAAAATGTTGATTTTCTCAATCTGCATTCCTGTAAATTCCTCTACTTTGTATTTAACAGTCTCCATTAAGTTTTCAGAAACCGTAATAATGCTGACGCCATAAGAAATTATCATATGAAAATCAATGATAATCTTGTTATCTTCATCCAATGTAACATTGATTCCGTGATTTAAATAATCCTTTTTCAGAAGTTTTACTAAACCGTCCTTCATATTGACAGCCGCCATGCCTACAATGCCGAAACATTCTACGGCAACAGCTCCTGCATAG